>CALKWG010000446.1 GCA_938004315.1 uncultured Spirochaetaceae bacterium | reverse complement strand
AGATCGTATTCGGTGACTGGAGTTCAGACGTGTGCTCTTCCGATCTGCCCGAGAGTGTGCCGAAGGTCCGGTCGGCCAGCGGGCGGGCGTCCATGGCCTCGAGGGCCGCGTCCACGGCCTCGTCGTCCTCGGCCCCGAAGGGCTTGAACGGCCCGAGCAGGGCGTAACGCGCCTGGGCCACGAGCTCCCGGGCGGTATACGACCAGGCCGGCTCGGTCTGCTGGGGCACCCAAGCCACGAGACGAGCCAAATGCCGCGGCCCCATGCGCCCGACCGGGCGGTAATCTATCGACGCTTGGCCGCCCAGGGACGGGAGGAGCCCCACGCAGGTTTTTAGGAGCGTGGTCTTACCCGAGCCGTTCGCGCCGAGCAGGGCGAGGAGGCGGCCGGACCTAAGCTCGAACGACGCGCCCGAGACGACGACGCGGCGGGGGACGCCGAGGCCGCGGTCGGCCCTATAGCCGGCGTCAAGGTCCTTGACTGAGAGCAGGGCCTCGCTCGCGCCGGCCGCTCGGGCCTCGGGGGGCGGGGGCGTCGCGCCCGCGTCGCCGGCCGCGGCGATGACGCTCGCCTCGAGTATACGGACGGACTTCATCGCCCCGCCTCCAGCCCGCGCCTGGCTATCTTATAGAGGAAGAACGGCCCGCCGATGAGAGCGGTCACCGCGCCGACCGGCATTTCTATCGGAGCGAAGGCGGTCCTCGACACGGCGTCCGCCAAGAGCAGCATGGCGGCCCCGAGCAAGGCCGAAGCCGGCAGGAGCGCGCGGTGCGACGGGCCGACGAAGCGCCTAGCCAAATGCGGGGACACGAGGCCCACGAAGCCTATGGCCCCGGCCACGGAGACCGAGGAGGAGACGGCCAGCGCCGCGGCGCCGCCCAGGGCCAGCCTAGCCTTAGTCGGCGAGAGGCCGAGGCTCCGCGCCTCCTCGTCGCCGGCCGATAGCAGATCCAAGGCCCTGCTCCCGGACATCAGGGCGATGAAGCCGACGGCCATGCCCAGGGCGGCCGCCCCGAGCTGCGGAAGCCCGCGCCCGGAGAAGCCGCCGAGCAGCCAGAACCAGGCCTGATGCAGGTCCTTATCCTTGAGCGCCAGGATGACGGAGACGCAGGCCGATATAAGCGAGCTTAAGGCCGAGCCGGCCAGGAGCAGGCTGGCGGCGTCGCGGCGGACGCGCGAGGCGCCGGCGACGAGGTAGACCAGGAGGGTCGCCCCGAGCCCGCCGAGGAAAGCGGCGAAGCCGATGGGGGAGAAGCCGAAGAATGCGGGGCCCGCGCCCAGGGTCATCGCGATGACCGCGCCCAGGGCCGCTCCGCTCGAGCTCCCGATTACGTAGGGGTCGGCCAAGGGGTTCCTAAAGAGCCCCTGCAGGGCCGCCCCTGACGACGCCAGCGACGCGCCGACGGCCGCCGCCATGAGGGCGCGGGTCAGGCGTAGGCCTACGATCACCTGCGCCGGCTCGGCTTCCCGGCGCGTCGCCAGTCCCCAGAGCGCGTCCAGGACCGCCGGCGGCGCGATAGTCACCGCGCCCATGCCGACGGCCAAGACGAAGGCCGCCGCCGCGGCCGAGGCGATGAGGATGAACGCCGCGGCGCGCCCGGCCGCCTCGCCGCGCGCGGCGTCGGCGCGCCGCGCCGGCTTACCCCCCCGAAGGATCACTAGAAGCGGTCCGGATAGAGGGCCTTGGCCGCGAGCTCCACCGCCTCGATGAAGCGGGGGCCGGGCCTGGAGACGATATCGCCGTTCAAGAGGACGATGCGCCGATCCCGCACGGCCGCCAGGCTGGACCAACCGGGCCGCGCCGCCAGCTTCTCGGGGCTGAGCGCTACGCCGTGCGTATCGGAGGCCATAATCAGGTCGGGCTTCCGCATGACGATGTCCTCGAAGCTAATCACCGGCCAATCCTGCGTGACGTCGGCGAAGGCGTGGCGCGCGCCGGCGGCGGCGAGCACCTGAGCGATGAAGGTGTTCGGGCCGGCGGTCATCAAGGGCTCGTCCCAGACTTCCCAGAAGACGAGCGGGCGGGCCGAGGCGGGGACGCCGGCTATCGTAACGGCGACGGCGGCGAGCCTGGCCTTGATCGCGTTCACCTGCCGCAGGGCGACCGAACCGTCGCCGGCGACGCTCCCGAGCTGGAGCATCGCCTCGTAGATCGCGTTGAAGTCGCGCAGGTTGAAGGCGGCGAAGCGCAGCCCCGCGGCGGCCAGCTGCTCGGCCAGGCGGCCGTGGGCCGACAGCTCGCCGATGACGAGGTCGGGGCGAAGCGCGACGATGGCCTCGACGCTGATCGTGTTCGGTGAATAGCCGCCGATCTCAGGCAGGGCGTCGGCCTCGGCGGGGAAGTTGCAGTAGCTGGTGACGCCGACCGCCGCCTTGCCGCCGCCGGCGGCGTAGAGTATCTCGGTCAGGGCGGGCGAGAGCGATACGACACGGACGGCCTTGCCCGGCAGGCGCAGGGTCTGGCCGCGCGCGTCGGTGAAGCTCACGGCTTGGGCCGAAGCCGTGGCCAAGGCGAGGGCGGCGAACAGGGCCGCCGCTACGAAGATCTTCGTCCTACTCATGGACGTCCTCCTTAGGTATGCCGCGGGGAGCGGCAGGAGGAACGGTTCTGGTTGGATTGCGAATGACGGGCCGCGCGGACCCCGAAAGAGGGGCCGTCCGGTCGGTCGCTCGACGCCTGTACCACGAAGCGTTCCAATGCGACTTATCGGACGGGCAGGGTATCCTGGCTCGCGGTCCTAGGGCTCTCGGCCTCGGCTCCGCATACAGTTACGGGCTAGCTCCGGCTTCTCACCGGATTCCCCCTCTTGCCCCCGCGCGAGGCGCGGCGTCATAGCCGCGCGTCTTCGGGGGTCACCCGTCCGTAGTTCGAACGTCCGCCTACGCGGTTCGTTCGGCCCTACGGGCGACCCCATTATCGCCCGGCGGGACCGGCCGTGTAAAGGCCGGCCGCGCCGGGACTCGAGCTGAAACGGCGGATCGCCGTGACGATCCGCCGCATCACCCTGCTAGGCGTCCTTGTTCGTCTTGAGCTCCTTAAGATACTCGAGCTTGTCCTTGGCCAGCACGCCGGCCAGGGCCACGAGGGCGATCAGGTTCGGGATGGCCATGAGGCCGTTCAAGGTATCGGCGATATCCCAGATCAAGTGCAAGCCGCCGACGGCGCCGACCACCAGGAAGGCCAGGAAGACCAGGCGGTAGGGCAGGATGACCTTCTTGCCGAAGAGGTATTCCCAGCTCTGCTCGCCGTAGAAGCACCAGCTCAACATAGTGGTATAGGAGAAGAAGGACAGGGCTAAGAGCACGAGGGTCCCGCCGACGCCGCCGAGCCCGCGGTTGAAGGCCTCCGAGGCCAAGGCCGCGCCGGTCAGGCCGGTGGGCAGGGCGTCGGTCACCAGGACCACGAGCGCGGTCATGGTGCAGACGATGAGGGTGTCGATGAAGACTTCCCACATGCCCCACATGCCCTGGCGAACCGGGGTGTTCTTGGCCTGGGCGTGCGCGATGGAGGCGGAGCCGAGGCCGGCCTCGTTAGAGAACACGCCGCGCGCTATACCGCGGCGGATGGCCTGGGAGACCGCGGCGCCGGCGAAACCGCCGACGGCGGCGCTCGGCCTGAAGGCGTAGCCGAAGATCATGCCGAAGGCGCCGGGGATCTTGCCGGCATTCATGATAAGGATGACGATCGCGCCGACTACGTAGAAGATGATCATGAAGGGCACGACGAGCTCGGCGACCTTACCGATGCGCTTGATGCCGCCCAGGATCACGAGGCCGACGAGGACGAGGACCGCGATGCCGGTAGCCAGGGGCGGGAGGCCGAAGCCGGTCTCCAAGGCGTGGGCCATGGTGTTGGCCTGGACCATGTTGCCGATGCCCAGGGCCGCGATGCCGGTCATGAAGGCGAAGGCGACGGCCAGGGGCTTCCACTTCTTACCGAGGCCCATCTCGATGTAGAACATCGCGCCGCCCTGGATAGTGCCGTCCTCGTTGACCTTGCGGTACTTAACGCCGAGGGCGGCCTCGCCGAACTTGGACATCATGCCGAAGATCGCCGAGATCCACATCCAGAAGATAGCGCCGGGGCCGCCGAGCGCGAGGGCGGTGGAGACGCCGGCTATGTTACCGACGCCGACCGTGGCCGCCATGGCCGAGCTTACCGCCTGGAAGGAGGTGATGGCGCCTCCGGCCGAGCTCTCTTTTTTGGCGAAGAGGGTACCGAAGCTCTTCTTCCACGCGAGGCCTAGGCCCGTGAACTGGAAGAACCCGAGCCTGACGCTCAGGTAGATGCCGGTACCGACTAAGAGGACCAGGAAGGGCGGTCCCCATACGATGCCGTTGACCCAATTGTTAATCGCAACGATCGTGTCCATGCAATTTCCTCCTTAGTATGGACATGTCGGACGTAAACGGGATTATATGGCCATTTAGCAAAATGCGCGACAAATATTTAAATATCGCAATAGTGTCAAATTGTAAAACGAATTAGTTGAGTGTTTTACTATACAAAACAAATATGCTCGACATACTTGATACTACGGCTTTCGTCCCCGCGGCGATTGATGAAGCGCCGCGGCTAGGCCTATACTGCGCGCATGGAACAGCGCGACCAAGGGCCCCTCGTCGGCATCATCATGGGCAGCGACTCGGATCTAGCCGCCATGACGCCCGCGGCCGAGGTACTACGGCTACTCGGCGTAGCCTACGAGCTCACGATCGTATCGGCGCACAGGACGCCCGAGCGTATGGTCGAATACGCCACGGGCGCGAAGGCGCGCGGCCTGAAGCTCATCATCGCCGGCGCCGGCGGGGCGGCGCATCTGCCGGGCATGGTCGCGTCCATGACTACGCTGCCGGTCATCGGCGTCCCCGTGCGATCCAAGACCCTGGACGGCTTAGATTCACTCCTTTCAATCGTCCAGATGCCCGGCGGCGTCCCCGTCGCGACCGTAGCCATCGACGGCGGTAAGAACGCCGGCCTCCTGGCGGCCCGCATCCTAGCCTGCGCCGACGAGGCCTTGGCCGGACGCGTGGCGGCCTACGCGCGCGAGCTCGAGGCCGAGGTGCTCGCCAAGGCCGAGCGGCTCGAGCGAAGCGGGGCGGCGGATTGGGCGGCCCTGGACGGCCGCTCCCCGGCCGGGGCCAAGGCTTAAGCCGATGCGCCTGCTCGGGACCTCACCCGCCGACCTACAGATCGCCGCCGACGCCGTCAGGGACGGCAAGCTCGTCGCCATCCCGACCGAGACGGTCTACGGCCTGGGCGGCAACGCCTGGGACCCGACGGCCCTCGCGAAGATATTCGCCGCCAAGGATCGCCCCAGCTTCGACCCGCTCATCGTGCACGTAGCCGACCCGGCCGCGGCCGCCGAGGTGGCCGACTTCTCGCCGCGTTACGCGAAGGAGCTAGCCGAGCGCTTTTGGCCAGGCCCGCTGACCCTGGTGCTCCCCAAGCGCGAGCGCGTGCCCGAACTGGCGACGAGCGGCCTGCCCACCGTGGCCGTGCGCTGCCCGGCCCATCCGGTGGCTCGCGAGATCATACGCCTGGCCGGCGTGCCGGTCGCCGCGCCGAGCGCCAACCCCTTCGGCCGCCTCTCCCCCACCCGGGCTTCGCACGTCGTAGACGGGCTCGGCGAGCGCGTCGACTACGTCGTCGACGGCGGCCCCTGCTCCCTCGGCGTCGAGAGCACCGTGCTCGACCTCTCCGAAAGCCCGCCCCTCGTCCTCAGGCCGGGCGGACTGGCCTTCGAGCTCCTGCGGGAGCTCGTACCGGGGCTAGAGCTCTTCGACCGGGCGACCGACAGCCCTCGGGCGCCGGGGCAGCTGCCCAGCCACTACGCCCCGACCCGGCCCCTGCGCCTAGCCGAGAGCGGCCGCCTGGCCGAGGCCCGCCCTCGCGGCCGGGCCGCCGCCCTCTGCTTCGGCGCCGCGTCGGCCGCCGCGGCCGAGGGGCGCGGCTACTTCGCGCGCGTCGTCGACCTCTCGCCTGGCGGCGACGCATTAGAGGCGGCCGCCGCGCTCTTCTACCGCCTGCACGAGCTGGACTTAGGCGACTGGGACGAGCTTTGGGCCGAGAAGCTGCCGGCCGAGGGCATAGGCCGCGCCGTAAACGACCGCCTCTACAAGGCCTCCCAGAAATAGCCGCCGGACCCGCTCTGCGGGCCTGCCCGACGATCAAACGCTAATATCGCGCGTAATTCGTTCCGATATATGGAATATACGGAACGTCGGAGCGTCGATATGGATATGCGCGTGTCGAACTACCTACCCTACTCGTACCTCTACGGAGCGGCCTCGGCCTCCGGCCGTATCGCCATCCCCGTGCCGCCATCGCAGCTGCCCTACGCCAACTTCAAGAACGTCGCGGGCACGGCGGCGTCGGCCTCGTCGGTCTATACCTTGGACAAGCTGAAGATACTCGACGTGCTTATCGACCGTCTCCGCGGCGCCCGCAAGGAGCTCGCTCAGCGCGAGCTACCCGGCTCGGCCGAGCGCGGCGAGCGCCTGGACGCGCTCATCGAGGAATACGGGAAGATGCTCCATGAAGCCGTCGCGGCCAACGACGCGGCCCAGGCCATGGCCAAGCCCGATCCGAGCCCGGCTGCCTACGCCAAGCCGGCGGTACTGCCGGGCATGCTCGTCTCGTTCGCCGCTTAAGCGCGGCCCGCGTCGCCGCGCGATTCGGCCTAAAAGGCCTACGGCCGCCCGGCGCTTATGCGGTCCCTACCTTAAACGAACGCCTGAAACGGCTCCGCCTCGCCCTCTCGAACCACACCACGACGGGTCCGGCCAGTAGGCGAGCCAAGAGCATCAAGGGGATCGAGGCCCCGGCGAGGGCTAGGTAGACCGTGTCCTCGAGTAAGCCGTGGCAGAGCGCCGCGTAGTGGTTGAACAGGTCCGCGTCCTGTTTCTTCATGGCGCCGTCGCGGATGCGTTGGTCTAAGACGCCCGAGGCCGGGCGGTAGCCGGCCCCGACGGCCAGAGCCCAGGCCAGCCCCTCGCGCCGCGGCAACCCGAAGACGGGCATGAAGGGCTCGGCGAGCTTCGCCGCGGCGAAATAGAGCCCCGAGGCGGTCGCCATGGCGCGTAGCATGCGGGCTAAGAAGACCAACGGAGCGTAGATAGCGAGCCGGAGGCCGATCTCGCCCAGCCAGGCGCGCGTAAACGCGGCCGCGTCGGTCGCGGCGGCGAGGGCCGACGCCCCCCCGCCTTCGCCGCCCACGGAGCCGACGGCCCGGACGAACCAGCCTAGGCCGGGGAGCTCGGCGATGACCGGGACGCGGTCGCCGCGGACGAGCCCTATGAGCCAAGCGAGGCCTACGGCCCAGCCCACCCGCATGAGCGCCATCTTGGCGGCCGAGGAGCCGGTCTTGCGCATGAACGCCGCCTCGTAGGCGACGTTATGGGCGACGAGGCACATGAGGGCCACGACGCTCAGCTCGGCGCCGGACAGCCCGAAGGCGACCAGGGCGCCGATGGCGGCGAAGAGGTTGAAGAAGACCGAGAAGAAGAGGACGATGAGGGCTTCGCCGGGCAGGCCCAACAGGCCGGTCACGGCGTCGAGGGCCCTGGCGACGGGCTCCGCGAGGCCGAAATATGACGAATACGCGACGGCCGCGTGGGCGGCCGCGAAGGATAAGGCGGCGACTATGGCCGAGGCGGCGCCCGAGGCGGCGCCCCGGCCCAGGCTCGCCCGCACCGGGCTTGGCTGATCGGCGTTCATAGGCATAGACGGCGCATTGTGGCCGCGCGGACCTCGGCTGTCAAGCCAAGTTGACGGTCATGCCCTCCCGGGCGACGTCGACGGCCATCGAAGTCCGGCCCCTGGTCTTGGCCTGGTAGAAAAGCTCCAGCTCCTGGAGCTCGGCGTCCGAGCGGTTGGGATCGTGATGGAAAAGGAGGAGCCTCTTGACCCCGGCGCGGTTAGCCGCGTTGATGGCGTGCTCGTACGACGAGTGCCCCCAACCCTGCTTGCCGGCCTTATACTCCTTGGCCGTGTACTGCGTGTCGTGCACCAGGAGCTCGGCGCCGCGGAAGAAGGCCTCGACGCGCTCGTTCTCCTCGCGGGCGGCGGCCTCGCCCTCGCGGGCTACGGCCTCGTCATAGTCCGGATCGGCCGGGTCGGTCGGGAAGAGGTTGATGAAGGGCTCATGGTCGTAGGCGGTCACGAAGGCCTTACCCTCGTACTCTACGCGATAGCCTAGGCAGAGCACCGGATGGTTTAAGTACTTGGTCTTGACGACGACGCCGTCGCCCAAATCGAGTTCGGTCTCTTTTAAGCTCTCGTAGCGGATCTTCGCCGCCAGCTCGTCCTGGCGCACCGGCCAGTAGCGGTACGACAGTTGCCCCCCGATGATCTGCTCCAGGGTCTCGTCCTCGAAGTTGACCGGGCCGCGTATGCGCAGGGTCGTCCCCGGGACGTAGATGGGCGTGAACATCGGGAAGCCCATGATATGGTCCCAATGGGTGTGGGTGATGAAGACGTCGGCGTCGATCGGCCCGTTCTTCAGCTCGTTACGGACGAGCCAGTCCCCCAGCCCCCGGACGCCCGAGCCGGCGTCTATGACGATGAGCCGCCGGCCGCAGCGGATCTCGAGGCAGGACGTATTGCCGCCGAAAGCCACGGTATCCGGGCCGGGCACGGGCATTGACCCGCGGTCGCCCCAAATGCGCACGCTGAACATAGGATAGATCCCTTCCGGCCCCTTAGGAGCGCAGTTTCAGGAAGACCGAGGCCCGTTCGATCTCGGCGTTGACGGCGTCGTCGATGTCCTCGAGCCAGGCCTTAGGCACGCCCAGGCGCTCGAAGAGCTCGGGGGCGGGCTTCTCGGGATAGAGGCAGCCGGAGAAGCCGACGCCCTCGCGGTTGGCGTAGTAGTCGGCTACGATGACGGCCAGGACGATGTCGGCGCTCTCGCCTTCGTAGAGGCCGAAGGCGTGATGGTAGCGTATGGCGTCGGCTATGGGACCGTCCAGGCGCCACGCGGCGGCTATCATGGCCCCGACCTCGGCGTGGTCCAGGTCCATGGCCCGCTTCTCGGCCAGGTAGAGCGGGATCCGCTCGCGGTCGGCCAAGCCCATGGCGCGGAGGTATTCGTCGGACAGGGCGTTGTTCATCGGTATCTTGCCGATGTCGTGGAGGAGGCCGGCGGCGAAGTACTCGTCGAGCAACCTCGCCTCAACGCCCTTCTTCTTGGCTATCATCTTGGCCACGGCCCCGACGCAGAGCGAATGGCGCCAGAAGCCCTCCATATTCAGGGCTCGGAAGCCGCTCTTGTCGGCGAAGCGGTCCAATACGGCCGTACTCAGGGCCAAATTCTTCACCGTGTTGACCCCGAGCATGATGATGGCCCGCACGAGGCTCGTCACCTGGTTGGAGAGGCCGTAATAGGCCGAGTTGATGAGCTTGAGCACCTTGCCCATGAGCACCGGGTCGAGCGATATGACGCGATCGAGATCCACGGGGCTGGTCTTAGGGCTGTTGCAGATCTCGAGCACCTTGCTCACCGTAGTGGGCAGGCTCGGCATGCCCGCGATGTAGGCCTTGAGCCTACGGGCGCTATCGGTCGCGTCCATGCTGCTTCTCCTGTCGCATGAAATGGATGAGCTTGGCTAGGCGCGGCGAGACGGGCACGCCGAAAATCTCCTTAGGCAGGTCTTCCTCGGCCTCGGCGGGCTTCTCTCGCTCATCTCGGCCGCCGCCTGCCGCGGCGATGATGCGGTCGAGCTTCTCGTCGATGCCCTTCTCGGCCATCTCGCGTCGCTTATCGCCGGGGAGCTCCTTGGACAGATCCTTGAGGTACATAAAGAGCTTCGCGGCCTCGGGGCCGAGGGGGTCGATACCCTCCTCCTCCGGCTCCGGCTCGGCCGCCTCCGGCTCCGCCGCCTCGGGCTCCTCCGCCGGCGCCTCGCGGGGCGGCAGATCGGGCTCGAACTCAGGCTCCTCGTAGGCGGCGTAGGAATCCTCCTCGGGCCGACCGTCCTCTTCGGGCGTGGGCTCTTCGGCGGCCGTATCTTCGGCCCAGGGGTCCTCATCCTCTTCGACGATATCATCTTCGGGCGCTGTCTCCGGCTCGTCGTCGAGCAGCTCCTCGACGTACTCGGGAGCTTCGTCCTCGGGCTCCCCTTCGGGCTCGGCTTCCCCGAGGGCCGGCGCCTCCTCTTCGAGCGGCGCTTCCTCTTCGAGCGGCGCTTCCTCGAACGACGCGCCCTCTTCGGCCGGCGCTTCCTCTTCGAGCGGCGCTTCATCCTCCTCGGGCTGAGAAAGGTCCAAGGGCTCGAGGGGCGGAAGTTTATCCTTCTTAGGCTTCGGCGGCTTCTCCGGGTACGGCGGATAGGGCGGATACGGCGGGTAGCTGGGCGGCGGCATGACGATGACCGACGGAGCCGGCGTCGGGCTCGCCGCCGGCTGGGGATATTGAGGCGGCGGCGCCTGCCGCGGGGCGGGAGCCTGCGGCGCGGCTTGTTGCGGGGGCTGGTCTTCGCGCGGCCATTCCGGCTCGGGGCTCCGTTCGTCGCCGCGCTCCTCGGGGCGGCGGGGAGCCTCGCGCTCGGGCTCCAGCTCGACGGTCTCGTCGTCGGTACCGCGTTCCCGGCCGGCCGGGGCGTCGGGATACAGGTCCTCGCCGGCGAGGAGCTCGTCCAACTCGGGCTTGTCATCCTCGAAATCCAGGAAGAGCTCGTCCGGGCCTTCGTCTTCCGCCAGCTCCTCGTCGGATTCGTCGATGAAGAGGATCTCCTCCTCCTCGTCGACGGGGATGGCCTCCGGCGTCATGAGCCCGATCAGGGTGCCCGATTCGGCGTCCGCCCCGCCGGATGAGGCCCGCTCGGCCTCTTCGCCGCGCAGGTTCTCCCGTAGGACGGCCAGGTTGCGCTCCCACGCGTCGCGCATATCTTGGGAATAGGCTTTCACCGCCCGCTCGTAGGCTTGGAGCGAGCCTTCGAGCCCGTCGATATCCTCGTTCTTGCCCCGGCTGCCGCGCAGGTCGACGAGCCGTCCGGCCGCGTCGACCGCCGATTGCTTATCGCCGAGGGCTTGGTAGGCCGCCGAGAGCTCGAGCAGGGCCTCGGCGTCCTCAGGCTTATCCGCGAGGACTTCCTTGAGGATCTGGACGGCGTGCGCCCAATCGCCCTTGTCGCCGTAGGCGCGGGCCAGCTCTATCCTGGCCTGGGTATCGCGCGGGCGCGAGACTAAGTAACCCTCGAGCTCCTCGATGGCGGCGTCGGCGTCGCCGGCCTCGCGGCTCATGCGGGCCAGGTCTACCTTGAAGCCGGCCTGCTTCGGGTCGATGCGGACCAGTTTGCGGTAGACGTCGCGCGCCTTCTGATCCTTGCCGGTGGCCCGAAGGAGGGCTCCGTAGAGCTTGAGCGCCTCGACGTCGTTCGGCGAGCGCCTGAGCACCTCGACGACCGCGGCCATGGCGCGGTCCAGGTGGCCCAAGGCGCGATAGAGCTTGGCCAGCTGCACGCGCAGGCCGTCGTTATCGGGCATGAGCTCGACCAGGGCCTTGATCTCGTCCACCGCCTCGGCGTAGCGCCCGGTGCGCTCGAGCACGGCCTGGATATTGACGGCCGCGTCGATGAAGGACGGGTCGGCCTCCAAGGCCTTGCGGAACCAGCTCACCGCCTCGTCGGGCTTGCCGTCCTCGGCGTAGGCCAGGCCGATGCCGTTCCTCGCCTGGGCGTTCAGGGGATCGACCGCGATGACCTGGGAGAAGAGGTCTATGGCGCGCTTCTGCTGGCCGCCTTTGGCCAGGCAGGAGCCGTAGCGCACCATGGCCTCCACCCAGCCGGGCCTAGCCTTGACGGCGGCCTCGTATTCCCGCAGGGCGTCGTCCTGCTTGCCCATGGCCTCGTAGGCGGCGCCGAGATTGAAGTGGAATGACGGGTAATTAGGGTCGACGACCAGGCCGCGCCAATACACGTCGACCGCCTTGGCGGGGTCGCCCATGGCCAGGTAGACGTTGCCCAGGCTGTTATAGGCCATCACGTGTTGGCGATCGAGCTCGACGGCCTTGGCGTACGACATCTCGGCGGCGCGGAGCTTGCCCAGGGCCTTGTGGGCGTTGCCGAGGTTGAAGAGGAGCTCGGCGTCGTTCGGCGCGTAGTCCACGGCGTGCTCCAGGGCCGCGAGCGCGTCCATGGGCTTGTGGAGCCGTAGGTAGGCCAGGGCCATGCCCTCGAGCGCCCTCACGTCCTTGGCGTCGGCCTCCACCGCGCTGGCGTAGGCGGCGAGCGCGTCCGAAGGGCGGTTGGTGCGCAGGTAGACCGTCCCTAGGACGAGGCGCGCCTCACGGCCCTCGGGGTTCTCGAGGAGCGCGGCGCGCGCCATGCGTTCGGCCGCGTCGAAATCGCGGAGCTTGAGCGCGTTATTGGCCTTGGCGAGGGCGTCCGACTGCTTGCTGCGTTCCTTCATGGCGATATCCTCGAGGGCCGCGCGCCGCTCTCCGCCGAGAACTCCCCGACTTGGGGCGGCTCAGCCCCGTCGTAGGCCGCCACGGCGACGAAATACAAAGTCCCGTTACGCAGGCCGCGTAGCGTATAGCTTACCGTGTCGCGCCCGGGGATCCAGATAGGGCTCGGACCCTGGGCGGCGTCGGCGCCGAAGTACTCGCGCGACGCCGTACCGTAGTATAGCACATATCCCCGTACGTCCGCCTCGACGGCCCTGGTCCATTCTACCCGAAGGCTGCCGTCGCCCGGCGTCAGGAGCAGGCGCGAGGGAGGCGCGGGCGGCAGGTCGGGCTCGTAGGCCGCCGAAACGGAGAAGACCCGCGGGCTACGCTCGCCGGCCGCGTCGGGATAAAGGGAGAGGCGCAGCTGCAGGTAACGGGCGCGGATCGGCTTGCCGTCCTGGCCGACGAGGGGCTTGCCGGGCTCGAAGGGTAGCCAGGCGGGTTGCCCGTCCCGCCAGCCGGCCGACGAATCGGCGGCGCGGAATTCCCAGTGCACGGCGGCCTCGCCCGGCTCCGCCGTCTGGGCGTCGATGCGGGCGATGAGCGAGTTGGGGTAGCCTAGGTCGTAGATCGGTGAGATCGCGGTCCCGCCGCCCGTATCGTAGCGGCTCAAGGCCGGCCGCTCCACCCAGGCGTTCACGAGGCGGAACTCGTCCAAGAAACCCGTATAATTAGGGGCTAGCTCCATGCGGCCTGAGGAGCCGCCGAGCGGCAGGAAGACGGAGCCGCCTTGCCTCCCGGTCGAGGTCGCGTAGGCCACGGCCTCGGGCTTGCCGTCCATCAGGTACTCGAGGAGGCCGGTCGCCGCGTCGAAGCGCACCACGTGGTGGGACCAGCGGCCGGCGGGCAGGAGCGAGGCGGCTTGCAGGCTAATTGCCGTCTCTTTGCCGGAGGGATCGGCGAAGAAGTTCAAGAAGCCGAAGGTCAAGCGGGAGCGCTGCACCAGGACCGTGATCTGCTGGGCCAGGCGCGAGCGACCGCGCTCCTGCGTCGCCTTCCATAGGAGCACAATCTCGCCATTCTCGGCGCGGCTCGGCTTGAGCCAGAATTCCATGCTGAAGTCGGCGGCGAAGTCGCCGTGTCTCATGAGCTCGCTCGCTCGCGGCTCGAGAATAAGCTTGGTGGTCGGCGCCCTGAAGACCCCGGCGCCAGAGCCGCGCCGCGCCTCGGCGGGCGTCGAAGGGGCGGATGGCCCCACGGCCGTCACCGACCAGCGGCCGGCGGCGTCGCTCGGGACCGCTCCGTCGAAGGAGAGGTAGAGATCCTCCGCCTCTCTACCGGCCCCGCCGCGCAGAGCCGGCGCGTAGGCCGGATCCAGGGCCAGGTCCAGACCGCCGGTCGCGCCCGGCAGGCTTATGACCCCGTCCAAGATCCACTGATGGGGCGAGGAGGGCGAGAGCGTCGAAGCGTCTATGGTGAAGCTCCGCAGGGCGGGCTGCTGGGCGTAAGCCGCCGCGGCGCAGGCCAAGGCGAGCGCGAAGGCGACACCGGGTCGAAGGTCCGCCGCGACGCGGCTCGAGAGTCCTGCGCGGAGCGAAAGTACGGCTAAGAAGAACGAGCTCATCGGGGCCCCTTACGATTCGGATGCGCGGACGCCGGGCGACTGACAATCGCCCGCGTTTCCTATATCTTAGTATCGAACGATATGGACGATAACCCAAGCGTCGAAGTCATCGAAGGGAAGGCTCCCCCTCCCGGCCCCCGCGAGACGGCCAAAAAGGCCCCGGAGGCGCCGGGCGTCTATATCTGGCGCGACGAGGCCGGCCGCATACTCTACGTCGGCAAGGCCAAATCGCTCAAAGCCAGGCTCGCCTCGTACTTCTCCGGAAAGAAGGACGCGAAGACCCGGCTCCTCGTCTCCAAGGCGCGGACCCTGGAATGGATCCTGACCGAGACCGAGTACGACGCCCTGCTCCTCGAGAACAACCTGATCAAGCGGCACGAGCCGCGCTACAACGTCAACCTGAAGGACGGCAAGACCTACCCGTCCATACGGATCACGGCCGAGGAATTCCCGCGCGTCTTCCGCACGCGACGTATCATAGACGACGGTAGCCGCTACTTCGGTCCCTACCCTAGCGCCGACGTGATAGACCGCTACCTCGACCTGATACGCCGGCTTTTCCCGCTCAGGCGCTGCAAGCTCATGCGTAAGCGCGAGACGCCCTGCATGTACTACCATATAGGGCGCTGCTCGGCCCCCTGCGCGGGCAAGACGACGCGCGAAGAGTATCTGCTCCAGGTCGAACGCGTCGCCGCCCTGCTCTCGGGCGAGAGCGAGGCGCTTCTGGAATCCCTGCGCGCTGACATGGAGGCCGCCTCGGCGGCGCTGGCCTTCGAGAAGGCGGCCGCGCTCCGCGACACCGTCGCCGCCATCGAGGCCTTCAAGGGCGACACGGGCACCGTGGATTTCGCCCAGGGCGACCGCGACTACCTGGCCTGGCACGCCGACGGCACCCTCATCAGCTTCGTGGTCTTCCAGGCCCGCGGCGGCAAGCTCGTCGGGCGCGACCTGTTCCGCGAGCGCAGCTTCGCCTCGGAGGCCGAGGCCGCGTCCGAATTCATGGCCGGCTATTACGGCCCCGGCCGGCTGCCGCCGCCCGAGCTGTACGCCAAGGATCCTGCCGGGCTCGAGCTGGCGGCCGACTACCTCCGCCGCAGCCTGGGCGTCGAATTCGAGCTACGGAGCCCAGCCGAGCGAAGGCACGAGGCGGCCATGGCCATGGCCGCGCACAATGCCCGCGAGGACATCGTCAAGCGCCGCCGCGAGACCGGCGACCTCGAGGCCATGGAGGAGCTCCGCAAGGCCCTGGGCCTGGAGAGCCTTCCCGAGCTGGTGCACGGCTTCGATATAGCCCAACTCTCGGGCAAGCACACGGTCGCCAGCCTCGTCGCCTTCCGTAACGGCGTCCCGGAGAAGAAATCGTACCGCATCTTCAAGATCCGGAGCCTCGACGGCGCCATCGACGACTTCGGCGCCATGCGCGAGGCGGTCGCCCGGCATTTCACGCGCCTGGCCAACGAAGAGGTCGAGCTACCGGACCTCCTACTCATCGACGGCGGGCGCGGGCAGGTCAACGCCGCCCAAGGCGTCCTCGAGGCCCTGGGCCTCGAGCTGCCGGTCGTCGGCCTGGCCAAGGAGAACGAGGAGCTCTGGCCCTTCGGCGCGTCCGAACCCGTCGTCCTGCCCAAGGATTCGCCGGGGCTCAGGCTCGTGGTGGCCCTACGCGACGAGGCCCACCGCTTCGCCACCGGCATGAACCAGCGCTTGCGCGGCAAGGCCCTGGCCTTCCCCGTGCTCGAGGCCGTGAAGGGCGTCGGGCCGCGGCGCGCCAGGCGCATCATGGACGCCTTCGGCTCGCTCCGCGCGGTCGCGGAGGCCGAACCCGCCTATATCGCCAAGGCCGCCGGCCTGGAGCCCGACGCGGCCCGCGCCGTACGCGAGGCGGCCTCCCGGGCGGCCGCGGCCGGCGTAGAGGATACGCCTTCGCCCGGATCGGCCGTTGCCCCGCGGGCCTCTCCGCGGCCGGGAAGGAAGCCCCGTGGGAGCTGAGGGAAAGCCGGCGGCTCCCGGAGCCCGTGGCGGCCCGGCAGGAAGCCCCGTGGGAGCTGAGGAAAAGCCGGCGGCCCGGCCGCCGCTCCGGTCGTTCGCGTCGGCGACGCTCATCTTGGCCTTGACCCTGATGCCGCTTCCCGAGGGCGATGGGCCGGGGCTCTTCCCCGGCGCCGATAAGCTAGTCCATTTCACCCTGTTCGCGCTTTACGGCCTGGCGGCGCAGGCCGACGCGGCCGCGCGCGGTCGGTTCCGGGTCGGCGCGACGGCGGCGGCCGCGTTCGGGCTCTTCCTGGCCGCGGGCACCGAGCTGGCCCAGGCCGCCGTCCCTGGGCGAGGCGCCGACTTGGCCGACTTCGCCGCGGATGCCGCGGGGCTGGCCTTCGGGCTCCTGGCGGGGCGGATTCTCGTCCCCCGCCTCCGCCCCATCGCCTCGAAGAACAAGGCTAGGTGAGTATATATTGACTAATCGAGGCTTGGGGCGCTAGATTCTCAGCGCCCGATGTGCCCCCCGCCCGCGATACAGCCGCGGCGATACCGGCCCAGCCGAGGCGGAGCGACCCCCGTGGACATAGCCGAACGTCTCCCCGCATGCGCGGCGCGCGAGCGCCTGGCCGCCTTGGAAGCGCTGTACGCCCGAGCCGACGAGGCCGTCCGACGCTTCCAGGACGCAGCGGGGCTGTCCTGCCCCTTCGGCTGCGGAAGCTGCTGCGAGGGCTTCGTGCCGGACATCCTGCCGGCGGAGGCCGAATACCTGGCGGCCTACCTGGCCGTCGCCGAGCCCGAGCGGGCCTACGCGCTGGCCGCGACCGGGATCGAAGCGACCGCCTACCCAGGCGGCCGCCTCGGCTGCCCGCTCTACCGGCCCGATACGCCCTATCATTGCTCGGTTTACGAAGCCCGCCCCCTCATTTGCCGGCTCTTCGCCTTCTCCGCCGTGCGGGACAAGCGGGGCGAGCCGAGCTACTCCCTCTGCCGCCTCATGCCCGACGCCGCGGCCGCGCCCGGCCTGCGCCGGGCCGCCGGCGACGGCCTCAAGTCCTTCGGAGCCGTCCCCGCGCCGGTGATGGCCGACTTCGGCTCCGAGGCGGCGGCGCTCTGCCCCGCCGGCGGGGAACGGGGTCCCTTGCCCGAACGGCTCGAGGCCGCGTTATCGAAGATCCTTTTCCTCGTCGGCCTTTCGGCAAACGCCGACCCCGAGAACGACGGCCCCGACCTTTCCCCGCCCGTGCCGAACGCGTCCTAGCGGAGGGAGGCCTCGCCCTGCTATGCTCCGCCTATGGATCGAACGAGCGGCGAGATTAGCCTAGGCATCCCCGTCGAACGGCGCCGCGCCCTCATCAAGGCATATCGCGCGGCGACGCCTTCGCCGACTTCCCGGCCGCCCGGATCCGATAGCGCCGGGCGGGACGGGGAGCGCTTAAGCGAGGCTGAGCTCGGCCGCGTCGCCCGGGCCCTGCTCCGGCTCCAGCGCGGCCTCACCGGCGAGCGCGAGCTGGCCGGCGCCGCTTACATGGACGATCCGGAGCTCTTGGGAGCCTATCTACTCTACTATTGGACGAGCTCATACGCGCAGGCTTCGCGGGCCATGGCGCTCTCCGGCTTATGGCCGCGACGCGTCCTGGACCTCGGCTCGGGCCCCGGGCCGATGGCCGCCGCGGCCCTGGATCGCTGCGCCGCCTCCGCCGTCTTGATCGACGGCTCGGAGCGCGCCCTCGCCCTCGCCGGGCGGCTCCTAGGCCAGGCGGCGGCTCTGACCGAGAGGGCCGACCTGGAGAGCCTGCCGCCGGGCCGGTCAGGCGGCGAGGGCTTCGACCTCGTCATGCTCGGGCACGCGCTCAACGAGCTCTCGGGTCCGGACGCGATCGCTCGAAGGGCGGCCGTCGTGCGCGCCGCGGCCGCGAGCCTCGAACCGGGCGGATCCGTGCTCATGATAGAGCCGGCCACCTTAAGCGCCGCGCGCGAGGCCATGGCGCTCCGCGACCTACTCGTCGCCGAAGGTTGGGTAATCGTCGCGCCATGCTCGCGGAGCGGACCCTGCCCCGCCCTGCAAGCCGGCCCCGGACAGAGCTGCCACGACGAGGCGGCCTGGGAGCCGCCCGATTTCGTCCTCGAGCTGGCGGCGCGCTGCGGCCTTGACCGCGGCCTCGTCAAGATGAGCTGGTTCTGCCTCCGCCCTCCCGAGGCTAGGCTCGCCGTCGAGGGCGCGATCGCCTCGGGCGAGGCCTATAGGGTCGTCTCCGAGCCCATGCTCAACAAGGCCGGCCGGGTCCGCCGCCTGCTTTGCGGCCCGGCCGGGCGCTTTCCCCTCTCGGCCAAGCGCGGCGATCCGGCGGCAGAGGCCGCCGGCTTCTTCGCGCTCGGGCGTTACGAGCTCCTGCGCGTGGTCGAGCCCGAGCGACGGGAGGGCGGCTGGGGCGTAGGCCCGGCGACCCGCCTGGAGCGGCTTAGGCCCGCGCTTGCCCCGAGGCCGGAAGCCGGGCTATGATCGGGCCAATGCAGCCCCGCGTCGCTTCGTTCATCGGATGGTCCAACACCGGCAAGACCGGTTTCATCGAGGCCGCGCTCATGGAGCTTCGGCGTCGCGGCGTCGAGGCGGCGGCCGTCAAGTTCGTCCATCATCCGGGCGCCTTCAACCTCCCGGGCAAGGACAGCACCCGCTTCGGCGC
>CALKWG010000445.1 GCA_938004315.1 uncultured Spirochaetaceae bacterium | reverse complement strand
TTCACGATGGCCAGGAGCGTCTCGCCCGACGCGCTGATAAGCTCGAGATATTGGCGCTGTTCGGCGTCCAAGTCCGTATGGGCTAGGAGCCCCGCCATGCCGAGGACGCCGTTGAGGGGGTTGCGTATCTCATGGCTCATGTTCGATAGGAACTGCGACTTAGCCTCGTTCGCCCGTTCGGCCTCGGCGCGCGCGCGCTCGGCGTCTTCCCTAGCTCGCTCGGCGGCGACTCGCGCCTTCACGAGCTCGGCGTTGTGGGCCTCGAGATCGGCGTCCCGTAGGTAGCGCTCGGTGATGTCGCTCGAGACGCCGCAGACGGCGTACACCTTGCCGTCGGCGTCGAATAAAGGGAACTTCACCGAATGGTAATAGCGAGTGCCGCCTTCGTCCGGCTTAGCCTCATCGAAGGCCGCGGGCTCGCCCGACTCTATGATCTCCAGGTCGTTGGCCCGGTAGCGGGCCGCCTGGTCGGACGGCATGAACTCCTCGCGCGCCTTCCCCGTCGTGAAGCCTCGCGGGACGCCGAATATACGTTCGTATTCGGCGTTGCAGCTGATCACGCGCCCGTCTATGCCGAAGACGTAGATGGGCGCCGGCGTGTGGTCGATAAGCCCCTGCAGGAGGCCGTAGGAGCGCGCGATCTCGGCCGCCTTAGCCCGAACCTGCTTGCGGAGCAACACGGTATACGCAAGAGCCGCGAGCCCGAGCAGCGGGATCAGGATGAAGGCTAGATACGCGGCGATGAGCCGCGCGGACGGGCGGTTCTCTGCCAAATACGGGAACCAGCGACGGTATACGGCTTGGAACCTGCCGTCGCTGAAGGCGATCGCCAAACCCTCGTCGAGGGCCGCGGCGAGCTCATAATCGCCCTTGCGGAACCCGAAGCAGAATTTCTGCTCGAAGTCGTCGAGCTCCACCCGTATCCTGGAGAGGCCGTCGTCCTTGAGCCGGCTGACGGCCCTGACGTTCGCGATGCGGCGCTCGACGAGGACTTGGTTGCCGACTAGATTGGCCGCGAGGACCGCGTCGCCCTCGCCGGCCGACAGGGCCTCGAAGGCCTCGGTATAGGTCGGGAAGGTCCGCATACGAGCCCCGAGGCCTTTGGCGACGGCGTAGTCGTGGATGACGTCCGCCTCCTGAACGAAGATCTCCATGCCCGCGAGGCTCTCTTGGCCGCGGATGCGCTCGTCGCCTGAGCGGATGAAGATGTTACCCTTCATGATGATATAGGGAAAGCTGAAATCCATGATCCTCATGCGCTCTTCGGTGCGCGCGACGATCGGTAGGATGTCCAGCTCGCCCGCGGCCATGAGTTCGAGGAGCCGGTCCCACGAATCGAAATGATACTCAAGGTTCAGCCCAGCCGTCTCGGCCGCTTCGCGCAGGAGCTCGATCGAAAAGCCCGCGGCTCGTTCATCCCTGACCATCGTGAAGGGCGGATAGTCCCATTCGACGCCGACGATTACGGTCCGCGGCGGATGCGAAGCCGCCGCTTCGCCCCGGCTCTGCGCTACGCATAGGCACGAGACGCTTAAGAAAAGAAACAGGGGGAGCGCCGACCGAGGGAGGAAGCGCGCGGGCCTACGCGGCCGTGTCATTCGATGCCGTTCTTGCCCTGTCAAAGCGCTTCCTTACCCCCGGATGGCATGACGCTGCGGCGAATGCCGCCCTTATTGTAATGATTATGCCCGGGGCCGCGCAAATTTATTCGGGCCCGATCTCACGAGGCGTGCATCCTTACTTGACGCTTGCGCCGCGGCCGGGCGAAGGGCTACCATCCGGCTTATGAACGACCTTAGCTCGCGCTCCGCGCTCGCCCACGGCCGCTCGGTCATCGTATCGAGTTGGCTCGCGGTCTTCTGCCTCTTCGGCTACCGCGCCACCTTCGCCATCCTTAAAGGCCCCATGGGCCAGAGCCTAGGGTGGAGCGATTCCCAAGTCACCTTCGGCTATTCGCTCATGATGGTGGTCTACGCGCTCACCGCCTATCTATCAGGCTTGATCCTGGACCGCTGGGGTACGCGGCCCGTATACGCCATCGCGGCGGCCTTGGGCGGCCTGGGATTCATACTGACTTCGCGCGTCGACGCCCAGCTGGCCTACCTCGTGAGCTTCGGTCTCCTGGGGGGCGTGGCGACCGGCATGCTCTGGGTAAGCTCCACCGTATCGGTGCGCAAATGGTATGTCGGCCCGAGCTACGCCGGAAGCTGGGGCCTCGCCTTCTCGGGCGCGCCTATGGCCCAGTTCGCCCTCGCCCAGCTCCTTCGGCCCAGGCTCGGCGCGCCGCAGGCCGAGCTTAACCGCGCTCTGGCTTCATGGCTCGCCTCCCAGGGACGAGGGAGCGATCCGGCGTCCGTCGCCGCGGCGGCTCTGGAGCCGGCGGCCCGGGCGGAACCGGCCGTAGCCTCGGCGCTCGCGACCTTGGACGCCGCTTGGCGCTCGGGCATGCTCGTCCTCGGGCTCATCGTCGCGGCGGCCCTCGCGGTCGCCGTCGCCTTCGCGCGCCGATCGCCCGACGCCTACGGCCTCGAGGCCTTCGGCTCCCAAGCGATCCGCCCCTCGGGCGCCGCGCCGGCGAGCGCCG
>CALKWG010000444.1 GCA_938004315.1 uncultured Spirochaetaceae bacterium | reverse complement strand
TCTCCGAGCGTATGCCGGGGATGGAGCCGCCGTTCTCACGGATGTTCTTGCTGATCTCCTGGGGGTTCAAGGACACCTGGGTGTAGAAGTAGGCGAAGAACAGGATGAACAGCACGTAGAACAGGTTGTACCATACGCCCTCGGGGCGCAGGAAGAAGGCGAAGTCGCGCAGCCACTTGGCCCCGCCGCCCAGGCTCTGGGCGATCTGCAGCGGGAAGGTCAGGAGGCTGGAGGCGAAGATCACCGGGATGACGCCCGAGGGGTTGATCTTAAAGGGGATATAGGTGTTCTGGGCGCCGTACATCTTGCGGCCCACGACGCGCTTGGCGTAGTTGACCGGGATCTTGCGCTGCCCCTGCTGCTCGTAGACGACCAGCGCGACCACCGCCACGAAGAGGAGCATCACGACGATGGCGAACACCGCGTTGATCTCGCCGCTGGCGATCTTGACGCCGAGCGCCCAGAGGGCGTTCGGGAGCCTGGCCACGATGCCGGCGAAGATCAGGAGCGAGATGCCGTTGCCGATGCCGCGCTTGGTGATCTGCTCGCCTATCCACACCACGAACATGGTGCCGGTGGTCACCGTCAGGATGGCCAGGACCGTGTAGGCCGTCTCGTTGATCATGAGCACGTCCGGGTGGGTCTTGGCGATCTGCTTGGCGTAGGCCACCAGGGCGAAGGACTGGATGACCGCCACGCCGATGGTGGCCAGGCGGGTCCAGAGCGCGATCTTCTTGCGGCCGCCCTCCTCCTCCGCCACCTTCTTCATGGAGGGGAAGACGACGAGGAGGAGCTGCATGATGATCTGGGTGGAGATGTAGGGCATGACGCCCAGCATGAACACCGAGAAGTTCTTGAACGCGCCGCCGGCGAAGAAGTCCAGGTAATCGGTAATGCCGCCCTGGGAACTCACCGAGGCGAAGTAATCCTTGAGCGCCCCGGCGTTGATGCCCGGGATCGGCAGGAAGGCGCCGATCCGGAACACCACCAGCCAGGACACCGTGTAGAGTATGCGTTCGCGGAGCTCTTTGATGCGGAACACATCTACTAATGCGTTGCCTGCCATTGGTCGCTACCTTCTTTCTCGGGGGATCAGGGGGTCTCGACCTTGCCGCCGGCCTTCTCGATCTTGGCTTTGGCGGAGGCGGAGACCTTGTCTACGACGAAGGTGAGCGCCTTGGTGAGCTCGCCGTCGGCGAGCACCTTGACCGGCAGGCTCGCCTTGCGGACGAGGCCCTTGGCCATGAGGTTCTCGACGTTCACCGTCTCGCCCGCGGCGAAGCGGGACTCGACGGCGGCCAGGTTCACGATCTGGAACTCGTTGGCGAAGTTCTTATTATTGAAGCCCCGCATGGCGATGCGGCGGTACAGGGGCATCTGGCCGCCCTCGAAGCCCGGGTAGGTCTTGCCGCCCGAGCGGGACTGCTGGCCCTTGTTGCCCCGGCCGGCGGTGGTGCCCAGGCCGGAGCCCTGGCCGCGGCCCACGATCTTCTTTTTGTGGGTAGCCCCGGCGGGGGGATGCAGGTCGAAGTCGGACATTACTTCTTCTCCTTGTCCGCCGCGTAGGGACGGACCTCTACGAGGTGAGAGACGGTCGCCACCATGCCGAGCACGGCGGGGGTGGCCTCCTTCACGGTCTCGGAGCTGATCTTCCGGAGGCCCAGCGAGCGGACGGTGGCCCGCTGCTCGGGCTTGCGGCCGATGGTGCTCCTGACGAGCTTAATGACGATCTTTTCGGCCATGGCATTAACCCCACATATCCTTGAGCGCCTTGCCGCGGTTGTGCGACACGGCGCGGGCGTCCATGATGCCGCCGAGCCCGTTGAACACGGCGCGGATCACGTTGATGGCGGTGCGGCTGCCGACGGTCTTGGCGAGGATGTCGCTGATGCCGCCGGCCTCCATGATGGCGCGCACGGCGCCGCCGGCGATGATGCCGGAGCCCGGGCAGGCGGGCTTCATGATCACCCGCGAGGCCTTGAACTCGCCCACCACGTCGTGCGGGATGGTCCCGTTCTTCGCGGGGAGCTTGATCATGCTGCGCTTGGCCTTCTCGATGCTCTTGCGTATGGCCTCGGTGACGTCGTTCGCCTTGCCGAAGCCGTAGCCGACGTTGCCGGCGCGGTCGCCGACCACCGTCAGGGCCGAGAAGGAGAACCTGCGTCCGCCTTTCACGACCTTGGCCGTGCGGTTCAGCTTGACGAGCTTCTCGATGTAGATATCGCGGGAGCGGTCGTCCCTATCTCTCCTATCCACATGTTCCCCCTAGAATATGATCCCGGCCTTGCGGGTTCCGTCGGCGATGGCCTTGATGACGCCGTGGTACTTGTATCCGTTGCGGTCGAAGACCACGGATCCAATGTTCTTTTCCTTCAGCCTGGCGCCGATGAGCTCGCCGAGCTTGCCGCCGCCCTCTACGGTGGGCTTCGCGCCCTTCAGGGCCTCCTCCAGGGTGCTGGCGGCTGCGAGCGTAGCGCCCGCGCCGTCGTCGATGACCTGGACGTAGAGGTAGCGGTTGGACTTGAATACGGTCAGGCGCGGCCGCTCCGCGCTGCCCTCTATGCTCTTGCGGACGTGCACCTTGCGGGCGCCGCGCCTGCGGATCTTCTCGCTCTGTTCTTTCGTGCTCATGGTCGTCCCTTACTTAACGCCGGTCTTGCCGACCTTCTTGCGTATGGTCTCGGTCTCGTACCTGATGCCCTTGCCCTTGTACGGCTCGGGCTTGCGGAGCGCCCTGATCTCGCTGGCGAACTTGCCCACGAGCTGGCGGTCCACGCCGCTTACGACGACCTTCTGTCCGTTGGCCTCGACGGCGGCGGTCAGCCCCTTGGGCACGCCGACGTACACGTCGCTCGAGTAGCCCAGGCTCAGCACCAGGAGCTGGCCCTGGAGCTCGGCCTTGTAGCCGACGCCGTTGATGATCAGCGCCTTGCTGAAGCCGGCCGAGACGCCGACGACCATGTTGTCGATCAGCTTACGATACAGGCCGTGGAAGGCCTTGGTCTGCTTCTCGTCGTCGGCCCGGGCCACGTTCACGACGGAGCCCTCGACCTTGACGGTCACGAGATCGGTGGCCAGCTCCTGCTCGAGCTTGCCCTTAGGGCCTTCCACGGAGACCTTATTCCCCTGAACGGCGATCTTGACGCCGCTCGGTACGGTTATTGGCTTATAGCCTATCCTCGACATGGCGGTTCCCCTCTATTACCAAACGGTGCAGATGAGCTCGCCGCCGATCTTCTTCTCGGCGGCCTTCTT
The DNA here is from genome assembly GCA_938004315.1 of uncultured Spirochaetaceae bacterium. GTDB lineage: Bacteria > Spirochaetota > Spirochaetia > Treponematales > UBA12059 > DAIPLR01. Next base: position 382 of record CALKWG010000444.1, on the reverse strand, counting down.
GCCGGTGGTCACCCCGTCCGACGTGGAGACGATGAGGGTGCCGTAGCCGTTGCGGACCCTCGGGAGGGTCTTGTAGCCGGTGTAGACCCGGCGGCCGGGCTTGGAGACCTTCTCGATGCCGTGGAGGATGGGCTCCTCGTTCTCGTCGTACTTGAGGAATACGCGGATGAAGTTCTGGCCTTCCTGCACGATCTTCTTGAAGTTCTTGATATAGCCTTCGGTCTTGAGGATCTTCACGATCTCGAGCTTCATGCGCGAGGTAGGAATATCCACCTTCTCGTGGCGGGCCATGCTCGCGTTGCGGACCTTGGTCAGCATGTCGGAGATGGGATCGGAAACGCTCATTCCAGTCCTCCTACCAGCTCGATTTGGTTACGCCCGG
>CALKWG010000443.1 GCA_938004315.1 uncultured Spirochaetaceae bacterium | reverse complement strand
GGCGCGGGCTTCGCCTCGCTCTTCCCCGAGGCCGCGGCCTTCCTCCTGGCCGCGCCGATACCGGCCTACGATTCGCTTGAGAACGCCCATAAGTCGACCTTGGCCAACCATGCGCGCGAGCTCGAGGCCATGAACCAGAAATTGACTAAGCGGACGCGCCGGCTTAAGAAGGCCATGGACGTCCTCGAGGCGCGCAACCGTCAGATCGTCAAGGAGATGAACCTGGCGGTCGAGCTACAGAAAAGCCTCTTACCCAAGGCCTATCCCGAGACCGAGCTCGTGAGCTTCACGCATCGCTATATCCCCTTGGCCATGGTCGGCGGCGATTTCTTCGACATCGTAAGCCTCCCGGACGAGCGCATCGGCGTGCTCATCAGCGACGTCTCCGGCCACGGCATAGCCCCGGCCTTCATCACCGCGATGATACGCTCGTCCTTCGATTATCTCGCGCCCTACGAGAGCTCCCCGGCCAAGGTGATACGGCGGCTCAACCAGGAATTCGCCAAGATAATCGATACCGACCACGTCGTGAGCGCCTTCTACGCGATTCTGGATCTGAAGCTTATGCGCTGCCTCTACTGCAACGCCGGCCACCCGGCCCAGATCATAGCCCGGGCCGACGGCGGCTTCGTCGAGCTCGGGCCGGGCAACCCCATCATCGGCATGATGGACGACTTCGACTTCGCCGACGAGGAGATCGAGCTGGGCTACGGCGACAGCCTCTGCTTCTATACCGACGGCATCGTCGAAGCGCGCGACGGCGCGGGGCGCTTCTTCGGCGTCGAGGGCATCTGCCGCTCGATGGCCGCGGCGGCCGGCGACGAAGTCGAGGGCATGGCCGACCGGCTGATCACCGACCTCATCGAATTCATGAAGGACCCGTACTTCGAGGACGACGTGACGGTGCTCTTCGCGCGCATCATCGACAGCCTTTAAAGGCGGCTTGCCGCGCGGAGCGGCCTCGTAATCGGAGCGGCCTAGGCCCGGGCGGGGACCCGCAAGGCGCCGAGCGCCTCCAGGGCGCGCTCCATGAGCGCGAAGGCTTCCTCGTCATAGAGCGAGGGCCTATCGTCCTCCGTATGCAGGACTCGCCAGGTAGGCGGCCGGCGCCGCCGCGGGGCCGCCGTCGAGGCCCAGGCCGGCAGGCCGCCCTCGCTCCCCAGAGCCTCGGCTTCGTCCCGCGGGAGCACGGTCAAGCCGAGCGCCGGCACGCCGGCGCGCATAAAGCCCAAGTCCTCGCCGAAGGGTATATGCGCCCGCATATGGCGGACCTTAGCGGCCAAGGCGCGGTCGGCTTCCACGGCCAACTCGTCGACCTCGGCCGCCAAGCGTTCCCAGGCCCGCCCCCGCGAACGGAGCGAGCGGGCGGCCGCGCTTACGACCATCGTATCGCCGCGACCGGTGACGTCGAAGCTGAAGACCAGCGGCCGCTTGAGGCCGAGCGACGAGAGCGCCGAGCCCAGGAGGAACGAGCCCTGCTCGGTCGGGTCGGCGCCCTGTAGCTCCTCGCGGTCGGTGAAGACGACCGCGACGTTCAGGCCGGCTCGGCCGTCCCGGAGGTAGCGGGCCAGCTGCATGCAGGCGGCCGAGTTATCCAAAGCGCCGGGCGTTCCGGATACGCGGTCGTGATGGGCGGTGAAGAGCTTTAGCCTATAGAGCTCGTCCCGCTCGTAGGCCTTAGGATAGGCGATAAGGAAACGGCCCCCGCCGGCCGGCTCGAAGCGGGAGCAGCGCACGCCGTCGGAGTCGATAGCCGCCTCGAGGACGCCGAGCCGGTCGGAATCCCGCTCTAGGAAGGAGCCGGCCCAGGGCGGCAGCCGGTCTATCACGCGCCGGACGCGCGGGCCGCCGAGCTGGCCCGGACGACCAGCTCGAAGGGCATGACGAGCCGCTCGGCCGGCCTCTCGTTGAGCATGCCGAAGAGGACGCGCCCCGCCTCGTA
>CALKWG010000442.1 GCA_938004315.1 uncultured Spirochaetaceae bacterium | reverse complement strand
TACCTGGACGCCCTCCAGGAGATCTACGCCGCCGATCCCGGCCGGCGTACGACCCTGAGCGTCCGCGTGCCGGTCAACCTGCGCCGGATGTACCCCTCGGAGACCGTGCGCAACTTCTTCCTCTGCGTCGACGTGGGCATAGACCTGCGACTGGGCCGCTGGGGCTTCGAGGAGATCGCGTCGCACGTCCACCACGTCATGCGCCTGGGCCTTGAGGAGAAGGAGATAGCCAAGATGATACGCCGCAACGTCGGCGGCGAACGCAACGTCCTGGCCCGTCCTATGGTGCTCCCCCTGAAGACGGTCCTCCTCCGCCTGATCAACGCCAATATCGGGCGCATCTCCGCCTCCGGCTCGCTATCCAACCTGGGCGCGCTCGAGATACCGGAGCCCTGGGGGCGCTACGCCCTCGATTTCAACGTTACCCTGCCGCGAGACTGGATAACCGGGCTCAACATAGCCGTCTCCAGCTGGCGCGGCCGGACCACGCTCTGCCTGGCCAGCGTCATCAAGAACCGAGAGCTCGAACGCGCGCTCTGCGGCCGCCTACGCGCCGCCGGCATAACGCTCACCCTGAGCTCGAACGAGCCCTACCCGGACGAAGGCGATGACGAAGGAGGCCTCCGATGAACTACTGCCCGCGTTGCGGCGTACGCCTCGCCGACGCCGAGCCGCGCTGCCCGCTCTGCGGCGCCGCCCCGAGCCCCGAGGCGCCGCTCGCCGCCTCGGCCGGCCTGAGCGACTTCCCCGCCGAGCCCGCCGAACCCGCAACCCGCCCCGAGGGGAGGACCGGCCCCGAGGGCGCCGCGACGCCGCTCGACGGGCTCAAGCGCTCCGAACGCAGCCGCCTGGCCCTGGAGCTCCTGGCCCTGGTCTTCGGCATCGCCCTCGTTACCACCCTGCTCGTCGACCTCTTCGTGAACCGCGCCTTAGGCTGGTCGCGCTATAGCTCCGCCGCCATCGCGGCCGTCTGGGCCTACGCGTCGGCGCCCGTCGCCCTGCGTAAGAAGCCGGCCCGCGCCTTGGCGGCGCTCTTCGGCGTTACCATCGCCCTGCTCCTGGGCTTGGACGCCGCGGACCTGCGCCTCTCCTGGTCGCTCTCGCTCGGCGCGCCTTTAGCCGCGGTCGCCTTCGGCGGCTTCGCCCTCGCCGCGGCGGCCATACGCAAGGCCAAGCGCAAGGGCCTGAACGTCCTCGGCGTCGCGCTCGGTTGCGTCTCCCTCGTCGCCCTAGGCGTCGAGCTCGTCCTGGACCTCGCCGCGCTCGGCCGCCCCGACCTGCGCTGGTCGGTCGTCGTCGCCTTCGCCTTGATCCCGAGCTTCGCCCTACTCTTCTACCTGCACCACCGCATCACCGACCGGGCGAGCTTGAAAAAACTGTTCAGGCTCTGAGCGCTTCTTGATAAGGCTTTTTAGTCCGCTTTAAGGCCCTATCACGAGTGAAGGGGGAGGAGCGCTCAAGGCGCCGATCGGCCGCCTTGCCGCGCAGGCCGGCGGCCGGGACCGCCGCCGCTCCCCCTCGCTCCGAAGTCCTCGCCGCGCCGCCTAACGGTGGGCCGTCATTCCTCCGGCCGCCCGCGGCCGGCCGCCAAGGCGGCGGCTATACGTACGGCGCGGCTCCGGTCTTCTCCGCTACCCCCACGCTTTTAATACGTGCCAACGAGCTTGGCACGCGCATCCGTCGTTTTGACAGCGCGCGGCCTTCCATTTAGACTTATCCCATGCGGCCTCGCATCGTAAACATGGCGCCCGTCGTCCTCGCGCTCGCCCTCATGGTCCCCGGCCGGACCGGCGCCGCGGGCCTGACGAGGCAGGTACTCATCCTGCATTCGTACCAAAACGATTACGAATGGACGCGGCTCGTCAACCAAGGCCTGACCGACGAGCTCGAAGGCGCCCCCGACCTCTCCTGCCAGATCAAGGCGGAATACCTAGACGCCAAGCGGGCCTGGGGCCCGGAGCTGGCCGAGCACTTCGCCGCCTACCTGGCGCGCCGCTATGAGGGCTTTAAGCCGGACATCGTCGTCGTTTCGGACAACGACGCCTTCGAGTTCATGCGCTCCTACGGCGAGCGGCTCTTCGGCCCGGTCCCCTAGATCGGAAGAGCACACGTCTGAACTCCAGTCACCGAATACGATCT
>CALKWG010000441.1 GCA_938004315.1 uncultured Spirochaetaceae bacterium | reverse complement strand
TCCGGGTGACGAAGCTCTCCCCGTCAAGGAACTCGGCATGACCTTGGGGAGCATATAGGGGCAGAATGCGGCGCGCCTGGTTCATGATTCCTCTTCGTGGACGCATAAGCGCCGCAAGGTACGAACCAAAAGCGCGAAACTGCCGGACTTGAGATTGTCGGGATCCATGAGCCGTCCCATTCGCCGTGACCCGTCTATCTTCTGATATGCCGGCAGCATGCGTTTCAATTCCCTGGAGGGTGTGACGATATCGTCGGGGATGCGGAAGCGTGATCGGTCGGCATGTCTGGACAGCTCGGGCTGGTTATAGGCCTTGGCCAAGGCCGGCAGGTCCGCCAGATACCAGCTCTCAAGCTCGCGGCAGGCGATGCGGATGATCGCCTCCGGGCGTCCTGCCTGAAGGCATAGCCCTTTGAGCCTCTCCTTGATCGCCCTGCAGTCCCCCGAATCCTGGTCCCGGATCACGATGAAGGCGGCGTCAGGTACCAGATAGCCCCGGAGCTTTCGGACCAGCTGCTTCTCCAGGTCCTGCTTCCCCTCGAACGCAAAATACCTACAGTCGGTTCCCGGAGGGATAATCCGGGGTACCAGGCCTTCCAGCATGGCCTTGGCGGACGGCTCTTCCAGAAAGAAGACCAGCTGGGTCATCAGGGCAGGGACTCCCCGAAGAAACCCTGGCGCCACAAGGCCCCCAGCCTGTCGCCATCGGCCATGTACCGAACGATCTGGGGGTCATCCTTAGCGCGGAACACGCGCGACGAGCCGTCCTGCTTCTGCAGCCAGAAGGCCTCCTCCAATTCCACGGCATTGAGGAATTCCGGCGAATGGGTGGACACGAAGACCTGCCCGCCGCGGCGGGCATAGTCCCGGAACTCTTCCGCTAACTCCGGCAACAAGGAATGGAACAGCTGATTCTCCGGTTCTTCAACGCACAGAAGAGGATGCGGCCGAGGGTCGTTCAGCAACACCAAATAGGCGAACATCTTGATGGTACCGTCGGAGACGTTCCTGGCCAGGAAGGGATCGGTGAAGGCGCCGTCCTGGAAACGCAGCAGTACCCTTCCTTCCTCGGTCAGTTTGGGCTCGACCTTGGTAATGCCGGGCACGCGACGCTTCAGGTTCTCAAGGATGGAATCGAATAGGGGCCGATGACGTTTATATAGGTATTCGGTGACATTGGCTAAGTTCTCGCCCTCACGGGATAGGTGTTCCGCCCAGGCGGAAAGCTGCTCCTGCCGGGCCTCGCGGATATGGAAGTCCGAGACATGCCAATGCTCCAACAGGTCTCCCAGGGCTTTGCTGGCGGGGAAGCGTTCGAACTGGGCGAGGCCCTTCAAGGCCAGGACGTCGTCAGACTTGAGAGTATACTCGTCCCGCTGCAATTCACTCTCGGAACTCACCTTATCCGGCTCGTTGACTACCGCCAGGCCCTTGCCGCGGGAGAAATCCAAAAAGCGCCAGGGCTTGCCCTTGCTACCCCGTCGGTATTGCAGGCTCTCCCGGGCTACGTAGGGCCGCTCATCTTCTTCGTCGATGGAGAGGAAGTAGGTCACCAGCGGATCCTCCGGAGCCTCGCGGAACTTGAGTTCGATTTCTATGGGCCCATTAGCGTCGCGGCTCCGTACGTCGCGGAAGCCCCGGGATCCGCCCAGCCTGGTCAGCGCCATCGGCACGTTGTCCGACAGGGCATCCTGCAGGAAGCTGAAGACGCTGAAGAGGCTCGTCTTGCCCGAGCCGTTGGCGCCGACGAAGACCGCGAAGGACGGCAGTTCCGGGATGGTCACATCCCGGAATGCCTTGAAATTCTTGAGCCTAAGGCTTTCTATCTTCATGAGCGCGCCCCCAAATGGTCGTTCCGTACCGCGCCGGCCAGGACGGCGGCGGCTTCGGCGTCATCATGCCAATGCGGCAGCGCGGCCTGGCTGCGGGCTGCGGCAAGATAATCAAATAAAGTTATAATATCTTCACGACGACTCCAGTAGTCTGGCAGCTCGGCCTTGAGGTAGTTAAGGCCCTCCCGGGGCTGCTCGCTGCGGGCGGTCTCGTGGACGGCGAAGAGGAGCTGCCTAAGGAGCGTGCCGGCGAAGCCGCCGCCTGAAAGCCCCGTGCGCTTGAACTCGCTTGCGGTCTTGAAGCGGGCCTGGTTGGCGCCGGCTTCGGCCAGGAGGGACTTGTACTCAGGCACACCGAAGCCCCGGGCCAGTTCGGTGTAGGCTCCCTGGCGGAGTTCCCGGTGCCGCTCCAGCTCCAGGCCCGAGAGGTAGAGCCGTTCCATGGTGTCCAGGTTGCGCCAGACATGGGCCTCGAGCCCGCGGGGGATGCGGTGGTTGGTGGCGATGGTGACGGCGCGGTCGATGACCTTCTGAAACTCGCTCTTTTCGTTTTTGGAACGCACGCGGAAGAGCTCGTGGGCTATATCCATGCCCTCGATTTTAGCATAGCCGGTGAGCACTCGCAGGGCGGCGGCATAGGCGGCCAGCTGGTAGTCGGTGTCGCCGAACTGGGGGCTCAGTTCGTCGTCGATGCTCTGCATGAGGGTAAGCTGACGGCGCACTTCGTCGTCCACTTTGGGGTAGAGGTCCTCAAGCCAGGCGGTCTCGTCGCCCAGGCGCTTACGCAGCACCAGGAGCACCGTGCCCTGGACGTAGTTGCCTTCCTTGAGTCCGCTGGTGGTCTCGGTGCCTATGGTCCAGGCGGCGGTGACCCTGAGCCCGGCGGCCCAGAGTATCATTCCCAAGTCGGCCCAGACGCCCGAATCCTGGTGGGTGAACATGACGAGCTGCAGGCCGTCGTCGCTCATGTGCTCCCGCAGGTTACGGTAGATGTCGACCATGGCCTTGCGGAAGTCCTCGTCCGCCCCGCGCACCGCCAGGGCCGCCCGTGAATCGGCGTACCAGTCGGGGAAGAGCTTAGGCAGCTGCTTCTCGTACCAGGCCAGGAAGAAATCCGCCAGCTCATGGTAATTGACCGCGTCGGCATAGGGCGGATCGGTGATCCAAAGGTCGGCGGTAAATTTTAAATCCCTTGCATCTATTGGTTTGGTTATAGCAATAGAGACATTATATGGATTCATATATGGCATCAAAGAATAGGTAGATTGAAGGCTTCTACAAGCATATGAGTTCAATGTATTGATTGCTTGATTCATAAATGTATTTAGCCATCCGCCAGCCCCTCCAGAACTAGCAATCGACCATACAGAAGTCCGAGCATCCCAATCTGCTAGACGCCCTAGGTAAAACTGAGCGAATACTCTCGAATCGGTATCTTCCGAGAGTTCATTTAGAGTTGCAGCAAGCAACCCATGCACCAACAACTGCCTCGGATTGAACAGATGATGCCAGTGGGTCCATCCCCGGGTGCGGCGGGGTTCTTCGGTTTTATCACCATCCTCCGGCATGCTTTTAGAAGGTAGGTACCCCTTCTCCTGCCAGTCGGCGAAACGATCCTTGAGCAAAGCCAAAACCTTGGCCTCCCGCTCCAAGTCGGCTGCGGTCACGCTCTTGTAGAGCCTGTCCCCTTCAGGCGTCACCCAGCGCACGCAGTAGAGGCGCTCCTGAAAGACGTCCTCCGGACGGGGCACCAGGTCGTCGTTCTCCCAGAGACGCAGGCCGTAGGACTGGCCGCGCTGGTCTCCCCTCAGGCTGGCTATAGAGAAGGTGCGGCCGGGGTCCTCCGGGTCCACCAGGCAACCGCCCTGCACCGTACCTTTTTTAGCCGCCGCCATTTGGGCATCGCTGGCGCCGGTTATGATATCGATATCGTAGCCGCTCCTGGCGTCGTTACGCTTAAGCATAGCCACCACCCGGTACTTTTCGCTGATAACCCAACTGGGGGCCAGGGGCACCCAGAGCCCGGTGGCCGGGCACTTGGCCTCCACGCAGTACAGGTAGGCATCGGCGCGATTACTCGCGGCCCGGTTGCCCTGGCCGTCGTGCTCGATGCCCCAGGCGGTGATCTGTTCGTCGGCCTTCTTCCAGGCTTCCTCCTGGGCTGCCCGTACCCTGGCCTGTACCTCCGGCCCGCCCCCCACCAGGTTGATAGCCCCCCAGGTCAGCAAGGCCGCCACGGGGTTCAGGTCGCTCCCCCAGGCTTCAAGGCCTAAGCGGGCCGCCTCAAAGGGTATGGAGCCGCCGCCGCAGAAGCAGTCCCCCACCCGGGCGCGCCGGCCGAAGGCCTTTTGCGACAGCTGGTCAAAGAGCTCCGTAAGGCTCGCGGCGCCGGTGCCCAGGTGGGCGTTGATGGCCTGCCAGGACGCCGCGCTCGGGCCGTCTATCTCTTCCGGGCGGCAGCAGCGTTCCAGCTTCTCCTCGTAGGATAGGCGGGCGAAAGCCAGGGCCTCGAGCCGCTCCTTCTGGCCGTCTTCAAGCCCGCGCTTCCAGCGCCCGGTGCTTACATCAATGCTATCCCCACAGCCCCCTGGTCCAAGCAAAGCCAGGAGCTCCTTGGCGCTGAAGCGCTTGGTGCGCCGCTTCCACAGCCCGTCCTCGTCCATAGTCAGGATGGCGTAAAAGATCTCCCGGTCCTTGGCCGGGTCGTCCGAGGCGGGCATGAGGAGACCCAGGAGGCAGGCCCGCACCAGGATCAGGGGCTTGCGCCCCCACCACTTGCCCAGCCCCGTCAGGGTCTGGCCCGAGCCGGCTTTGCGCTCCTTGTAGCTCTCCGCCGAGAGGCGGGCCAAGGGGAACTGGGTCTCTATGAAGGGGCGGTGGGGCATGGTCAGTCCTCCTTGAACGCAGGTGTAATCGTCGGGCTAGGCATCATAACTCGCACAGCAGGAACTCCCGCAGGCCCAGGTGCCGTACGCCCCGTTCGTCGGCCCGGACCGGGTCCAGGCTGACGACGTATTTAGGGTGGTTGTCGTTGATGCGCAGCAGGTTACCGAACTCCCGCTCCCGGGTCTGTTCCCCGGCCACGCTCAGGGCCACCTGCACGTAGACCGTCGCGTCTCCTCGGGTGGCCACGAAGTCTATCTCCCGGTCGCCCAGGACCCCGACCGCGGGCTTCCAGCCGTCCTGTACCAGCTTCAGGTAGACCGCGTTCTCCATCACCTTGCCCAGGTCGGCCTGGCGCCAGCCCCGCAGGGCGGTTCGCAATCCCAGGTCCTCAAAATAGATCTTCTCCCCTATCTCGAAGAGCCGCCGCCCCTGGATGTCGTAGCGCTGGCAGCGGTGGATCAGGAAGGCAGCCTCAAGGTGGGCCAGGTATTCTATGACGATCTGAGGCGACACCTTCTGCCGCTGGGACTTCAGGTAGTCCGCGACGCGCTTGGCCGAGACCAGGCTACCGATGGAGTCGGCGCAGAAATGAACCAGATTGCGTAGGAAGGGGGCGTTGCGCAACCCGAAGCGTTCGATCACGTCCCGCAGGATCACCGTATCCACGATGGCCTCGAGGTAGCCCAGCCTGGCGGCGTCGGAATCCGGCAGACGGGCCAGGTAGGGTAGCCCGCCGTAACGCAGATACTGTTCCAGGCTCTCGTCCGAATCCTCAAGGCGATTGAAGTCCAGGAACTCGGCGTAGGATAGGGAGTGGATGATGAAGGTGATGGCCCGACCGGCGAAGAGAGTGGCCAACTCCCCGGATAGGAGCCTGGCATTGCCGCCGGTCAGATAGATGTCCCAACGACCTTCAGCGGCCAGGCTGCGCAGGGCGGGGGCGAAGTCCTCTATCTCCTGCACCTCGTCTACCGCCAGGAGGGAGCGGGCCCCCGTAGGCGGCTTTGCGGCTTGGGCCGCCTCGATCAAGTCCGATCCGGTGCGGAGCTGACGCCATTCGTCCCGTTCCTTGTCTATAAAGAGCACCGGGAGCTTCGGATGGGCGGCCCGCCAGTCCGCCTCCAAGAGGCGGAGCAGTCCGCTCTTGCCCACCCGACGCTGACCGAGCAGGACCTTGATGAGCTCCCCATGAGCGAAGGGGGCCAGTTGCCGAGTATATTTAGGCCTAGGAAGCCAAGGTTCTTGCATCATTTTTCAAGTATACATGAAACTTACAGAAATAAAAGCTAATTCTTCAATCCAGGTCATCAAAAAGACTGGGGGCCGTCAAGGCCGGTCTCCTTCGTATGATGCCTTCCGTCACAGGATTCTCGCAGAGGGCGAAGCGCACCGCCTTGCGCCAACCACGGCCCCGACCGGCAAGGGCCTGACCGGTGGCGGCGTTGGTCATGGTGTAGAGCCACCAGCGCTCCTCCGGCGAGAGGCCCAGCCAATTCCGCAGGGCGTTAGGTATCTCGTTGACGTCGCAATCTTCAATAGCCCACAGGAGCAGCACGAGTTCCCGGCCGAAACTGCGATCTAAAGCCACCGGGCCCCGGGTAGGCCAGCGGCCGGTAGCGTAGGCATGGGCGGTCAGCCGCCGGTTGAACTCCGCACGGCATTCGTCGGCCACGTCCCGGAAGCGCTCCAAGGCTATGATCACCTTGAGATCCTTAGACTCGTTGGGTAGCTCCGCTTCAGGGGGGAGCTCGCCCTGCCAGTCGAAGCGTTCAATCACCTTGACCGCTCCCTCCCCCCGGGGCAGGTGCAGGGAGAAGTAGTGGGCGGTGCGCCCGGGATCGAAGCCGAAACCTAGAGTCTTGGTCTTCACTGACGTATCTCCCGCTCCTGATCCACGGCGATGCGGTCTTTACCCACCCAGTCCAGGAAATCCTGGCCCCGCTCGAAGCGCAGGAGGTTCACCGAGAGGCTCAGATTCCCGCCGTCGAAGAACGAGCTTAAGCGCTCCAGAATAGAGCGGAGTTCGGCTCCGGATCGGGCTAGGCTCTCCGCGGCGGTATAGCTTAGTTCTTCCCGGCCGTCGGGGTCCATGTAGCAGAGCGTTACCCCCTCCGCTACGGCCTTATAGCCCTCCATACGTTCGATAAGCTGCCACGCTTCCGAGCTGGGACGGTTTTGGAAATGTCGATGGGTCTTCCAGGTCAGGGGCCTTGAGGGGTCGGGTCCCTGGGCGGCCTTGTCCACCTCCCGTCGGAGCAGCTCGCTCTCCACGCCTTTGCGCCTGGCCACCGCCATGATGAGCCGGGTGCCGGAAGGCACGGGGAAGGGGCCGTCGTAGCTCGAGCCGTTGGCGCGGGGGTCGGAGCCGTTGGTGGTATAGACGATGTCCGCCTTAGGGGCGGCTACCAGCTCGCAGAACTGCGCCTCGCCTTGTTGGTACAAGCGGCTTTTCAAGGTAATGCGGTTCTTCCAGGTTCGGTGCTCCCCCGCGGGAGCCTGGCTAGGGCCCTCGTCGATGCAGAGGAACGACAGGGATAGCTCGCTCGTCTCGAAGGCGTCGTAGCTGGGAACAGGCTCGGCGCTCGCTCCCGGGCGTACCTCCCCTATCTCGTAGACGACCTTCGTGCCGCCGACCGGTTTTATCTCGAGCACCACCTTCCCGGTCTCGTCGTTCCGGCTCTTCTCCCGGATCACCACGCCGGTGGGTTCCGCCGGGAAGGGGCCGACCCGGATGGACGCGCCCTCCTCCCTCCAGATCCCCATCCTGAGGGCGAAGGCTTTGACGTCCTCAAAGAGCCGGGGATGGTGGAATTGCCACTTGGGCTTGACCGCCGCCCGCTTGCGGATCTCGTTCCACACCGCCGGGTTCTGTCCGTCAAAGAGCTTGGACTTGATCTTCTCGGCCCACAGTTCGTGGCGGGCGTCGTCGCTGAACTTCTGGACGCCCTTCAGGGCATCCCGGATCTGGGCTTCGGCGTCGAAATTATTATTACTGAAGTTGAGCCTGATGTGCTCGGCTCGCAGGCCGCCCTCGCTGGGGTATACCACCTGGCAGAAGGTCTGCTGTACCGCGCTGCGCAGGGCCAGGCTGAACTTAGCCTCGCTGTTCCGGGCGTCGATGCGCTGCGGATCCCGCTCCCCCACCCCGTCGGTATCCATCTCGCCGAGCACGGCCTGTATGGCCTTATACAGGGCGGCGTTCTTGAGCACCTCTTCCATCGTGTCCCGGTCGCCGGTCAGGAAGAGGATACGGTTCTTCAGCTCCAGCTGTTCGTAGAAGCGTATCCAGTCCGGGTGCAAAGGCGCGTCCGCCCGGGAGCCCGGATGGGGCTCGGTAACCACCAGGATGGTTTTATCAACCGTCGGGCTCAGCTCGTCCCAACCGGGCAGCACCTTGAGGTCCTGGTAGACGTCCCCTAGGCTCGGCTTAAAGATACCCGCCAGGTAGCCGCTTAGCTGCTTAAGCTTGGTCTCCCTGTTGTAGGAGTTGACCATGCCGTGGAGCTTGGCGGCCAGGTTCTGTACGTTCTTAAAGTATAGGCGGCCGTCGGTGGACAGGTGCAAGTACCAGGCCAGGTTGGGCAGCGCCTCCAATATGTCCGTGCGTACCCGGGCTATATCCCGACCGGGCGCGCATAGCCAGGCTATGGTCTCGCTGTCCCTAAGGCCTATCACCGCATTCTGGGCGCTTGAGAGGGAAGACACATAGATCAGCTTGGCCGCGTCTTGGGCCATGCTGCCCCCGAGCTTGCGGTCCAACCCCTCGGCGTGGGAATCCCCGCCGTTGGCGATGTCTAGCCGAACCGCCTCGTTCAGGCTCGGATTGATGCTGGCGAACTCGGAGAATATGTCGGCCTGGTTTAGGTCGATATCGTAGGGGTGGATGAGCTCGTTCCGATCCGCCGCGCCGCTCTCCCACAGATCCGCCACGATGGTCCGCATGAGCCTGAGGAGGCCGCGGGTCTGCTGGAAGCCCGGATTGGCCTTGAAGCGGCCGTACAGATCCCGCAGGGCGAAGTGGAAGGGGTAGGAATCCCTTAGCTGGGAGGCGAAGCTCTCGGGAGTCTCCGCGGTCAGGTCCATCTGCCGGGCCTTCTTGACCGCCTCGGCGTAAGACGCGGCTACCCGGTCCCGGACCGCCGCGTCGGGAAGTTTCTCGAAAATGCGGGTACGCAGGATGTGGTAGACCTCGTCGCCCACCGTGGCCACCGGTTCTATGCGGATCGCGCTCCGGTTGGCCTCCTGGGCCAGGTTGTCCACCGCCTCGTTGAGTAGAAGCCCCCCGGCCTGGTAGGCCGTACCGGATAGGTCGGAGATGACCACCACCACGTTGGAAAGCTCCGCCTTATTCACCGCCACCAGCAGGTTGGCCAGGGCCGTGGCGCTTACCTCCGCCAAATTGGACGACCCCACCGCCTTCGCCTTGGCGTCGTTCAGGTAGGGCGGTAGCTCGTCTAAGAGGATGAGGGTCGGCTCGCCTTTGAGAAGCCCGATCCAAGAGCTGACTCCCGGCGCTTGCAACGGGGCGTAGAGATCCTTGAAGTGATCCCTTCTGCCTAAGCCCTCGGCCAAGGCGCCCCAGATGCCGTAGGGATAGTCGGATTCCCGCCCGTCAAAGCCGATCACCCGTACGGCTTGGGTTCCCAGATCTTTGCTTACCCTGTCCCTAAGCCGCGGGTAGCGGGCTAAAAGGCCCAAGGCCAACATCGAATGGGTCTTACCGCCGCCCATGGCCTGGGACAAGAGGAAGGTCGCAGCCTGGTCACGCCGCCCCAAGAGCCGGTCGAAGCTCTTGTCGAACAAGGTCTTCATGCCGGCGGTGATGTAGTTTTCCTCGAAGAAGCGCTCCGCGGCCGTCTCGTCGAGCTTCCCTTCGAGCAAGTCCGACAGGTTGAGAACCACGTCGCGTCGGGAACGGTCAAAAACGGACTTTCGAGGCGTACAATGGGCTTTTAACGACATTCCTGGACCTCGTATCTAAAATTATTTACCGTATGCTACCGGAAGCGATAGGAATAGGAAAAGTATACCATGCGTTAAGAGCTGTGCACAGGAAGAAGGAACAATCGATGAGCCGCCAGTCGATGATGAACTCAACGAGCCCAGCCTGTACGGTACCCCACGTCTTTCCGGTGCCGGGCGGCCTATATAAGGAAATATTCCGCGGCCGATGTATTGTCAGGAATACTCTCGGGTTCAACTTTTATAGTAATCCAATAATTTGCCGCTTTACCAAGAGTAGATAGAACCCACCCTTCCGGAAACTCCTCCTCGTGCCTCCGCGTCTCCGTGCTTCTTCTTCTCGTGCGTTTCGTTCATTTCCAAACTCCATTTGATGCCTCATAACGGCTCCGTACCCTCCTCCATTATGGTAAGGAGGGGCGCGTAGACGTAGATCCGGTCGCGTTTCTTGCCCGTGAGCTCGCGCAGGATATCCAGGCGTTCCAGCTCGGCTATCGCTCCGGCCACCGTGTTCGGAGTCAATCCGGTGCCCGCGCAGGCCTGGGCGATGGTCCTCGTGATGCGGGTCCTGAATAACTCGAAGACGGCCAGGGCCTTAGGCCCGGCCCGGCCGAGGGCGGAAAGTCGGGCGCGGTCAGCTTGGATGAGCCCGCTCACCCGATGCGCCGTCTCCACGGCCTGGCGGGCGCTATCCCTCGTCGCCGTGGCGAAGAACTCGAGCCAAGGCTCCCAGCCGTCGTCCGCGCGCACGCCATTGAGCAGGCGATAGTACTCGTCGCGGCGCGACTTGAAATAGAGGGAGAGGTACAGGATGGGCTCGGATAAAAGCCCGGCCTGGGTCAGCATGAGGGCGATGAGGAGCCGCCCTAGCCTGCCGTTCCCGTCTAGGAACGGATGGATAGTCTCGAACTGGACATGGGCGTAGGCGGCGGCCTGGAGCGGCGCGGCGATCGCCTCGGGGGAGTGGAGATAGCGCTCGAGGGCGTCCATGCATGGCTCCACCTCCTCAGGCGGCGGGGGGA
>CALKWG010000440.1 GCA_938004315.1 uncultured Spirochaetaceae bacterium | reverse complement strand
AGCCACCGCGACCGCCTCTACTGCCGCCGCTGCGGCTACGTGAACCGCCTAGGAAGCGACTACCGCTTTAGCTCTTCGGGCGGCTTTGAGCCGCGCTTCCCTACCATACCCGCCTGGAGCGACTGGCAAGAGGAGGCCTTCCGCGCCTTCGTGCTGGACCCGGCGCGGCCGGAAGGCGCTCCCATCCTGTCGGACGCGGGCGTGATGCTCCTACGCGGCCGCAAGATGAACCCGCTCCTACGCCTGCGCACGGGCACCATGTGCCTGTACCGCGACCGCGTCGAGCTCACGACGCTCTACGGCCGGCGCCTGTCCTTCCCCATCGATCAAATCGAGGGCGAAGGGGTCTTAAAGCACCAGCGCTTCGAGTTCTACCTAGGCCGCGCCCTCTACCAGTTCCGCTTCCCGCGCCGCTGGCAGTCGGGCCGCAAGTGGCTCATGGCCGTAGGGGAGCTCAAGACCGCGCGGACGGCCGCGGCCGCCGCGCCCGATCCCGCCCGCTAGCCCTTAAACCACCACGCCGTCGGCTTGGCCAAGGCGTTCCGCTTGGCCACCGCGAGGTAGGCGATGAAGCAGTAGAGGATATAGCCCGCCGATAGGAGCACCATCCGCCAGAACGGGGCCATGCCGGCCGCGCCGCCTGCCTGCGCCGGCAGGTTGATGTTCAGGATGAAGGGTATGGCCAGGAGGAAGGTCAGGCCCGAGGACAGCATGTAGTCGCTTGAGACTTTGGTCTTGAACTCCGGGTCCAGGATGCGCAGGAGCGCTAGGCCCGTAGAGAGGGTGCCGGTGGAGACGCCGAAGAGCATGATCATGCGCTCGTACTGATGGTCCTTGAAGATGCGCGACGACCACCAGGGCACGGTCAGGGTCACGAGGAGGCCGCCTAGGGTGGAGACCGCCAAGATGGGCAGCCAATATCGCCCCACGAAGACCAGGGAGATGGCGGCCAGGGAGCCGGCCACCATATAGTCCACGGAAAGGCCCGAGATGCGCGAGAGCGCGTCGTCGTCCATGACGTGATCGAGCTTCAGCCGGTCTATGAGCGTGCGGACCGCCATGGCGGTGACGGCCGAGAAGATGAAGTTGATGCCCCAGAGGTTCCGCGCCAGGTCGCTCCCCGCCTTGCCGGCGAAGGATAGGAGGAAGGACAGCCCCGTAAGGAGGAGGAAGGAGAGGATGTAGGTGAAGGCCACCGCCGCGGCGTGGAAGCTCAAGGGGTCCAGGGCCTCGAGGTCGGTGGTATTGCGCATGCCCACGGGCTTGTCCTGACCGCGGCCGATTATGCCGGACAGGAGCGAGCGGTCCTGCAGGGCCGCGGCCGTCTCCTTACGCAGGTAGCCCTTCTTCTGCCCGTAATTGACGAGGGCCACGCCCACGAGGCAGGCCCAGAGGAAGCCTAAGGCCGCCATGGTGAGGCCCACGCTGCCGGCGCCTTCGAAGCCCATGGACTCCCAGCCCTTGCCGATGGCGTAGGCCTGGCCGGGGCCCATGGCGAAGCCCAACGGTAGCGTGAGGCCGAAGGCGGGGTTGAGCCCCGGGCTTAGGGTCACGGCGAAGGCGTAAGCTAAGAGCAGGCCGAAGGTGGCCTGCAGGGCGTACTGCGACAGGGTTACGGTGGACATGGCCCAGACGGAGGCGCTCTTGTCGCCCTTGACCTTGGCCGGCCGGGCCCGCAGGGCCATGGCTATGAACGAGAGGTTTAAGAGGTGATAGACCAGGTCGCCCAGGCGGTTCGCCCCGTAGCCCAAGGCCGGCATGAGGTAGTTATAGACCGGCAGGAGCATGAAGCCGGCCGTCAGGGCGTTGGGCACCATGAATCGCTGCAGGAAGCGCCACTTGCTGCGCAGGAACGTGGCTACGAGGAGGGCGCAGGAGATGACGCCCGCGTCTATGACTATCTTCCATGAAAAATCCATGATGCCGCCTTTCTACCGGAGCCGAGCCGCGGGTGCCCGCGACGGCGCTTGAGGCCGGCGTTCGGCCATCCGGCGCTTCCTTCGCGCTCCTAGCAGACAATATATATTAGTTTTGTCATCTATTTGTTTAGAAACGGTAAAAATCCGCCGTCGCCGGGCCAACGCCGCGCTTTTCAAGGCGAATAGGCCGTAGTACACTGCGCCCACCATGGATCATCGACCCTTCGTCGACGCCGTACGGGCCCTGGTCGAAGCCAGCCCGCATTTCGACGCCTCCCGGCTGGAAGCGGCCCTCGTCATCAACCCCCGCGCCGGCGGCTTCTCGCACGCCAAGCGCCTGGCCGAATCCGTCGCCGCCGCGGAGGCCGCCGTAAAGGCGACGCGGGGCGCGGGTACAGCGGGCCCCAAGCCCGCCTGGCGGGTGCGCTACACGGAGGCACCGCGGCACGCCTCCCGCATAGCGGCGGAGTTCCTAGACGAGGCGGCCATGAAGCATGGCCGCGAGTGGCTCGTGGTCCTGGCCTCCGGCGACGGCACCAGCCACGAGTTCCTGGACGCCCTGTCCCGAGCGCCCGAGGAGCTCCGCGCGCGCTTTATCGTTTTACGCCTGCCCATGGGTACGGGCAACGACGGCTCCGACGGCCGCCTGATGGGCGAGGCCTTAGGCCGACTGGGACCGGCCGGCGTGCCGGCCTGGCAGGCGGCCCTGCGCGTGATTCCCGCCCCCGGCGGGCCGGCCGCCATGGCGGCGCCCGAGGGGGAATGGCGCTCCTTCAACATAGCCAGCGTGGGCCTGGACGCCTACGTGACCAACCAGACCAATAAGCTCAAGGCCGGCCTGCCCGGCGACTTCTATAAGCTCTGGCTCGACGTGGCGGCCCTGCTCTACGACTTCGTCTACCCGGCCAAGGATATGGTCATACGGGCCCTGGGCGCCGACGGCGCGGAGCTGGGGCGCTACGAGGGCAGGTTCCTCTTGGCCGCCATGGGCGTGAGCGGAAGGCGGACCTACGGCGCGGCCAAGCCCATCCTGCCGGACGAGGACAACGTCTGCGCGGTGCGCCAGATGCCGCTCCTCCGTAAGCTGGCCCTGAAGGGCCCCATCGCCGCGGGCCAGCACAGGAGGTTCCCGGAGGCCCTGCTCTTCTCGGCCGAAGCCCTGGAGATACGCTACGCGGCGCCCATCCTGGTGCAGATGGACGGCGAGGCCCATCCGCTTACGCCCGAGGACTTCCCCCTGCGCATGGAGCGCACCGGGCCGGCCATACGGCACCTGGCGCGCGCCTAAGCCGCCGGGGCCGGGGGCCCCCGAGCTGGACGAAATCGGGCGGGCCGCGCTATAGTCGCCCTACTATGAAGCACATGAAGCGCACCGTCAGCTGCGGCGCCCTGACGAAGTCGGACGTCGGCAAGACCGTCACCTTGAACGGCTGGGTCCATCGCAAGCGGGACCACGGCGGGATATCGTTCATTAACCTCCGCGATCGCTACGGCGTAACCCAGGTCGTCGTCGACGCCGATGCGGACGAGGCGCTCAAGGCCGCGGCCGCCGAGCTCAAGGGCGAGTTCTGCGTGGCGGTCGAGGGCGCGGTGCGCGCCCGCCCGGACAGCATGGTGAACGCCGACATGAGCACCGGCGCCGTCGAGGTCGTCGCCAAGAGGCTGGAGATCCTGACCCGCTGCGAGCTCCTGCCCTTCCAGATCGACGAGGAGACCGACGCCAAGGAGGAGCTGCGCCTCAAGTACCGCTACTTGGACCTGCGCTCCGCCGGCATGCAGTACCGCATCAAGCTGCGCAACGAGGTGACCTTCGCCGTCCGCGAGTGGATGATAGGCCAGGGCTTCTACGAGATCGAAACCCCCACCTTCATCAAGAGCACGCCCGAGGGCGCGCGCGACTACCTGGTGCCCAGCCGCCTATACCCCGGCAAATTCTACGCCCTGCCGCAGAGCCCGCAGCTCTACAAGCAGATCCTCATGGTCTCGGGCTTCGACAAGTACTTCCAGATCGCCCGCT
>CALKWG010000439.1 GCA_938004315.1 uncultured Spirochaetaceae bacterium | reverse complement strand
CCAGCCTGGAGGTGGGCATGCCCCCGACCGGCGGCATGGGCATCGGCATCGACCGCATCGTGATGTTCCTCACCGACGCGTACAGCATCCGCGACGTGATTCTCTTTCCGACCATGAAGCCGACTAGTTAAGTAATACTGCGGAGCGAGCGCGGGGCGCCTTTCGGGGCGCCCCGTTTTATTTCATGAAGAAGACCGCGGAGCCGGCCACGGCCACGAGCGCCCCGAGTATCTCCACGAGCCTGACCTTCTGCTTAAAGAAGATGATGGACGGCGGGATGATGATGACCGGCGTCAGGCCTATGAGCGTGCTCACCACGCCGGCCTGGGTGCGCTGCATGGCGAAGAGCGAGAGCGCCACTCCTAAGAAAGGCCCGACGATGGCGCCGGCTACGGTGAACTTCATCCCGCGGCCGTCCTTGGGCGCGGCCTTGATGCCCTTGCCCCGGTCCCAAACCAGCGCCACGATGGCGAAGCCTACGATGGCCACCGCCGCGCGTATCTGGGTGCCCGAGACCGGGTCGTAGTCGCCTAGGCCGTACTTACTGAAGATCATGCCCACCGACTGCCCGATAGCCGACAGGAAGGCGAAGAGATAACCGCGTTTGTCTTCCTTGCTGAAACGGGCGGCGGCTACGGCGGCGGGCTTGGCCTCCGGCCCCCCGTCCCTGAGGTTGGCGGCCAGCTCTTTGGCGGCGCTCTTGGCGTCGTGCCGGCCTAAGACCGTCGTTACGATGCCGCCGGCCACCATGGCCATACCGAGGAGGCTCCGCGGCCCCATGGCCTCGCCTAAGAAGATGAAGCCTAAGAGCGCGGTCATGGGCGGCGAGAGGGCCAGGAAGAGCGTCGTGAGGCGGCTCCCTATCGTCTTGTAGGCGGAGAAGAGGAAGAGGTCGGTGATGACGAAGCCGATGACGCCCGAGAGCGACAGGAAGATCCATGCCCGCGGCGGCGCGTCCAGGGGCAGGGGCATGCCGCGGAGGACAGTCGCCGAGGCGCCGAGGAAGACGACCGCGAAGACGACCTTGTAGAAGTTGACCGTGATGACGCCGATGCGCTTGGTCGCGCGCTCGAAGAAGATGGCCGACAGGGTCCAACAGATGGCCGTGCCGAAGGCCGCGATCTCGCCGATGTTCCGCATGATGCGGCGACTATAGCCGCGCCCGGGCGGCGTGTGAAGGGCCCCGCTGGGGGGAGGCCCCCGGCCTTGATTTGACAACGCCCCGGCGGCGGCCTATGTTTAGTATGAAGGCGGGAGCCGAAAGGCTCTCGAAAGGAGGGCATATGGCCGTTATATGCGTAGCCCGCGAGCTGGCGGCTCTGGGCGACGAGACCGTCCGGGAACTCGCCAAGATGACCGGCTATCGGAGCCTCGATAAAGAATATATAGAGAATCGGATGTCGGAACTCGGCGTCAAGCCCGACGTGCGCGCCAAGTACGACGAGAAGAAGCCCGGCTTCTGGGCCTCGCTCTCCCAGGACCGGGACGATTACCTACACTACCTGAAGACCGTGCTCTTTGAAGAGGCCGCCAAAGGCGACTGCATCTTCGCCGGCCGAGGCGGCTTCGCCATCTTCGCCGGCGTGCCGGGCATAATCGCCGCCAAACTCGTCGCGCCGCGGGAGACCCGACTTATGCGCGTGCGTGAGCGCTTCTCCTGCGACGAGCGGCAGGCCGAGGCTATGATCAAACAGAGCGACCATGACCGTAAGGGCTTCCACGACTACTTTTTCAACGTCGATTGGGACGACGCGGCCAACTTCGACCTCGTCATCAACACCGGGCGCGAGCACCCGGCCACCATCGCGGCCATGATCGACAAGCTCAGGACCCTGGTCATCAGCGACGAGCTCGAGAAGGCTTGCTTAGGGCGCCTGGCCGAGCTCTGCCTGGGCCAGAAGGTGGTAACCGCGGTCGTGTACGACAAGCGCGTACCGGTCCACTTCCTGGAGGCCGACGTGCGCGGCGCCAAGGTGACCCTGCACGGCGTGGCCAATACCCAGTCGGCCATAGACGCGGCCGGTTCGGCGGCCATGGAAGTCTCGGGCGTCGAGGTGGTGGACAACGGCATTCAGATCGTGCAGGAGTTCGCCGTCATGCCCTAGCGGGCCGCTGAGCGCCTACGCGGGCCGCCTCGTTGCGACGGGGCGGCCTTCTTCGTTAGAATGGCGCTATGGTATACCTCAGCGGCTTTCACGCCATGGAAGAGGCCGTCCGCTCCGGACCCGGCTCGGGCAAGCAGCTCCTGGTGGCCGCCCCCGGCCCGCGCGTCAAGAAGATCATGGACGAGGCGGCTAAGAAGGGCGTCCCGGTACGCCGCGTCGGCCAGGCCGAGCTCGACCGCTTGGCCCCGGGCAACCGCGGCGCCGCCCTGGCCATGGACGCCGCGCCGGGGGCCGACGCCGTCGACCTGGACGCCTGGTGCGACGGCCTGGCGGAGAGCCGCTCGACGGTCCTCATCCTCGACCATATCGAGGACCCGCATAATTACGGCGCCATACTGCGCTCGGCCGACGTCTTCGGCTGCGACTTGGTCGTCGTACCCGAGCGCCGCGCGGCCGGGCAGACCGACGTCGTAGCCAGGAGCTCGGCCGGCGCCGTCGCCTACGTGCCGGTCGCCCCGGTGCCCAACCTGGCTCGGGCGCTCGAGCGCCTGAAAGGCGCCGGTTTCTGGAGCTACGCCGCCGATATGGGCGGCCAGGCCTTGGCGGCCGCCGAGCTCCCCGCCCGCGTCGCCTTGGTGATGGGCGCCGAGGGCTCGGGCGTGTCGCGGCTCCTTAAGGAGCGCTGCGACGGCATCCTATCCATCCCGCAGAAGGGCCACGTCGACTCGCTCAACGTCTCGGTGGCCGCGGGCATCTTCCTCTACGAGCTGTCCAGGCGCTCTTAACGAAGCGCGTCGAGCTTGGCCACGCGCCTGGCGTGCCGGTCGCCCTCGAAGCGGGCGCCCAGGTAGGCGTGGAGCATGGCCGATACGGGCTCGCGGTAACTTATGCGCCCGCCGAAGGCGATGAAATTGGCGTCGTTGTGGCGCTTGCACATCTCGGCGGTGTAGCTATCGAAGACCTGGGCGCAGCGTATGCCATGGATCTTATTGGCGGCTATCGAGATGCCTATCCCCGAGCCGCAGCACAGGACGCCGAAGTCGTAGCCGCCCGCCAGGTAGCGCTCGGCGGCTAGCTTGGCCATGTCCGGGTAGTCAACCGAATCGGGGCCGTCCACGCCCAGGTTGTCGACCTCGTGGCCCTCGGCCCGTAAATACGAGACGATCTCGTTCTTCAGCTCCACCGCGCCGTGGTCGTTGGCTATGACGATCTTCATGCGTACCCTCCGCCGGGGATTGTATACGCGCCGGCCGCGCTGCTCAAGGAGATCGGGCGCGCGCGCAAGCGGGAGGCCTCGGCTCGGCGTACAGGCGGCGTCGGGCGGCCGCCGCTTCCGCGGCTCGGTCCCGGCGGGAGGATGAGAATGGATAAAGCATGGCGCGCTTCAGCCGCCCTCGCGGGGGCCTTCGGCTTGGCCGCGGCGGCCGCCCTGTCCTGCTCCTGCGCCCCGGAGCTCCTGCCGGCGCCGTTCAAGCCCGGCGACCTGAGCCCGCCTTCGGTGGTCGACTGGGGCTCGCGGGCCGCGGACGAGTACCTGATACGCTTCGACGAGGCGGTGCGCGCCGCTCCCGGCGACCTGTACGGCTCCGACGGCGTCGAGCCGCGCGAGCTCCGCGCCGAGGACGGCGGCAGCTCGCTCGTCATCGTACTCGACGAGTCGCCCGCTCCCGGCGCGCGCTTCAACCTCGCGGGCCTGGCCTACGACCTGGCCGGCAACGCCCTGGGCTTCACCCTCCCGTTCTGGGGCCATAATCCCGAGCCGGCGGCGCTCCTCATCAACGAATTACAATCGGTCGGCTCGAGTACCCGGCCCGACGCGGTGGAGTTCTACGCCCTAGGCTCCGGCGACCTGGCCGGGCTGGCCTTCTACGTGGGCCTCAGGGGCGACTACGAGCTGCGCTACGTCTTCCCGTCGCGGCGGGTGGAAGCCGGGGACTATGTCGTCCTGCACCTGCGGCCCCAGGGCCTCGAGGTGGAGCGCGACGAGCTGGCGGCCATGGACGAATCGGGCGGGCTCTGGGCCCTGCCTACGGCCTGGGACTTCTGGTATCGCGAGGGCG
>CALKWG010000438.1 GCA_938004315.1 uncultured Spirochaetaceae bacterium | reverse complement strand
CAACGCGGCTATGTAGCTCGAGACCTCCTCGACGTCATCCAGGGGCACGCCGGGAGCCGCTTCTTGCTCGTAAAGGAGGAGGTCGGCTAGGCTCGATTGCGTCCCCTCGATCTGGGATGAAACGAGCGCCTCCTTGCGCACGTAGAGGTAGAGGAGTAGTTCGCGGTCGGGGAAGAAGGGCGTAGCGGCAGAGAGGCCGCCGAGCGCGTGAAGAGCCTCGTCCAAGAGCCGCCGCAGCGCGGGAGATGGCGATAGATCAGGCGGTAGCGGATCCGGTATGAAGGCGCGGGCCCGGTGCCCCGTCACGGAAATATCGACATAGCGCCCGGTAGCTTTCCCGGCCATCCCCTTACCTCTTTCAGTTCCTGAACTAGCGTATACCGCTATTGCAATAATGCCATCATTTTTGAATTAGTGCCAGCAGCTATTTCAAATTTCCACGAAATTCTGCAATAGCTAGGCAGGCCTTCTCGTCATCACCATTCTCGCCCAGATCCGCTGAGGATACCTTGATATATCAGATAGCTTTTCCCACTGCTGTTCTTTTATAAAGCCCATATAGTTTTTTCGTGAATTTCCTACATACCAGAATTCGTTTTCGAATCCGCGATGCCCCAATAGAAAAAGGCGAGACGGCTTTTGCCATCTCGCCTTTATCGGGCATCGCGGATGACGCGGAGCGGCAAGCGCCTTGTAAAAAAACCGCGGCTCATTTCGCGAATGCGAAATGAGCCGCCAGTCGGGCATCGCGGACTCGCCTTCCGCTCGGCGCCGTCCTAGCGCCTCGCTCCAGGCCGCCTCGCTCGCTGACGCGTACATAGTGTACGCTTTCTCCGCCGCGCGCTCATCGATTCGCGCGCGTCGGGCGCTCGCTCGGTTCGAGTCCGCGATGCCCCTAATAGAAAAAGGCGAGACAGCCTTTGGCCATCTCGCCTTTTTCGGGCATCGCGGACTCGAACCGCGGACCCCAAGTCCCCCAGACTTGTACGCTAACCACCTGCGCTAATGCCCGTTGCGATCGCTGCCTAGGCCGCGACGCGGGGCGCATACTAGCACGCGCGCCGGAATCGTGTCAATGAAACGCAGTTCATCGGAGCGTGGCACGCTCCATGGGGAAGGGTATGCCGTCTAAAATAGAGGCGACGAGCAGGGGCAAGGCGGCGCCGAGGCTGAGCCAGCCGGCCATGTCGCCCCAGCCGCTTTGGTCGCTCGTCGCGATCAGGTAGGTCCCGTAGCCGATGAGGCCGAGGGCCATGGAGGTATCGGTGACGCGGACGACGCGGCGCCAACGCGCCACGCCGAGCGGGTCGTTGGCCAGGAGCCTGGAAAGGAGTATGGCGTTGGGTAGGCTCACCAGGCCCAGGCCCAGCGCGCCGGGTAGGATGGCGTCCGTATCCCGCAGCATCTCGGGGATCAGGGCCAAGGGGACGAGGGTCTTCAGGAGCACCGGCGCCCCGAGGGCCAGGTTCCCCAGGGTCGCCACGGTCTCAGCGGCCGAATCCGTCCGGCCCTGGCCGAAAATCGGTGCGGCGAGCGCAAGTCCGAGCGCCAGAATAAGAAGAGCCTTTTTCATCATCGCGCCTCCTTTAAGATCGATCGTCGGGCTCTCGCACCTTACATAGTATAGCGAATCGGACAGGTATCAGTTAAGGCTCGCTACGCGCAACCGAAGCATTCGTCCGGGCTCAGGTCGGGGCGTATGCCCGGACGGGTCATGCAGAAGTCGTAGCGCAGGGGGTCGTCCGGACGGATGCGGCGCAGGGCCTCGCTCGCCTCCCTGGCAGCCTTGAGGTCGACGCTGCGGCGCGAGAGGAAGCCGTAGCGCCTGCAGGCCGCCGCCATATGGGTATCCAAGGGGACGACGAGCCTAGCCGGGTCGCAGCGCGTCCAGGGGCCGGGGTCGACGCGGTCGCGCCTAACCATCCAGCGCAGGTACAGGAAGGTGCGCTTGGCGGCGGAGCCGTCGGCGGGGTCCGGCAGGAGCATCGAAGGCCAAGGTTCGGGGGAGGCCGCGCGCAGGGCGCGGACGAGGCCCGAGGCCGCAGCGGCGTAATCGGGCTCCCGCGGGTCGTCGTAGCCCAGGAAGGCGTCCTCGAGCGATCCATGGCTAGCGCGGAGCGCGGCGCCCCCGGATAGCAGGCTGGCCAGCTGCCTGCCGGAGAAGAAGCGGTACTTAAAGCAGATCGGAAGAGCGTCGTGTAGGGAAAGAGTGTAGATATCGGTGGTCGC
>CALKWG010000437.1 GCA_938004315.1 uncultured Spirochaetaceae bacterium | reverse complement strand
CCGCCGCCCGCGCGCGGACGCCGCCTAGTGCCCCTCGCCGCGGGCCATGGCCCGGCCGTGCGCCAAGAGCGGTCCGAAAATCCGGCCGCAGAGCGCGGCGGCCTTGACGCTGCCGGGCGCGTTCACGACGTAGCAGTTCCCCTTCATGCCGGCGACGCCGCGGCTAAAGACCGCGTGCGTCGTCTCCTTCAACGATTCAAGCCGCAGGTATTCGGCCAGGCCGGGCAGCTGCCGGTCTATGAAGGCGAGGGTGGCCTCGGGCGTCACGTCGCGAGGCGCGGGTCCGGTGCCGCCGGTGGTGAAAATCCAGTCGAACGCCTCGAACGAGACGAGCGCGGCCAAGATAGCCTCGCGCTCGTCGGGCACGACGGCCCGCGAGATCCCCAGGTCTCGCGACGGGGCTCCGTGGCCATGGCCGCGGCCGTCGGACGTCGCCGCCGCGCGGGCGGCCTCGTAGGCATCGCGCAGCGCGGCCTCCAGCGCCGGGCCCGAGCGGTCTTCGTACTCCCCGCGGCTGGCCCTATCCGATACGGTAACGACAGCGACTCTCATGGCTGACCCAGCCTCCCTTGATCACCTTGGCGAAGATGCCCTTGCGCGGCATCACGCAGTCGCCGACCGTCTGAAAGATGGCGCAGCCGTGGTGGCATTCCTTGCCGATCTGCGTGACCTCGAGCTCCGCCTCGCCGATAAAGAGCTTGGTGCCGACCGGCAGGCGCGAGAGCGCCACGCCGCGCGTGGTGACGTTCTCGGCGAAGATGCCGGGGTCGAGCTCCACGCCCTTGCCGCGCATGGCCTCGATGTCCTCGTCGGCTAGGAGCGATATTTGGCGGTGCCAGTCCTTGGCGTGCGCGTCCCCCACGATGCCGTGCTCGGGCCTGAGCTCCACGCGGCCGGCCGGATCCTTGCGGACGCCGACCCCGGCCGAGGTGTTGATGGAGATGATAGAAAACTCGCCTTCGTATTTCGTCGCGCCGTCGCTCATGCGCTCGCCCCCTTCGCCTCTTCCTTAGTCTTGGACAGGAGCCTGAGCCCGTCCACGCGCAGGTTCTTATCGACCGCCTTGCACATGTCCCAGATCGTCAAGGCCGCGACGCTCGCGGCGGTCAGGGCCTCCATCTCGATGCCCGTCTTGTCCACGCAGACGGCCAGGGACTCGATGTCGACGCGGTCGTCCTTGAGCTCGAACTCGAGGGCCACGCGGTCGATCTCTATGTTGTGGCACAGCGGGATCAGCTCGGCGGTCCTCTTGGCCGCCATGATCCCGGCTATCCTGGCCGTCGCGATCACGTCGCCCTTGGCCATGCCGTTCTGTCGTATGAGCGCCAGGGTCGAGGCCGCCATATAGACGCTGCAGGCGGCGCGCGCCGTGCGCTTGACCCGCGGCTTGTCCGATACGTCCACCATGCTCGCCCGCCCCGCGCCGTCCACGTGGGTGAGCCTATCCGTCGTCGCCATCCTTATCCCCCTATCGCGCTCACGAGGTGCTCGCTCGCGGCCTGGCCGCAGGCGGGCTTTAGGCCCACGCAGCGGCGTATGCTGCCTTCTATGTCGCTAAAGTCGACCGGTACCGAGGCGTCGCCGTGCAGGCAGGGCTTGAGCTCGCCCGTGGCCAGGAGCCTGATGCGGTCGCAGAGCGCGCAGGGCGCCGGGCGGGCGTAGCGCTCGTCGTCGGCCTTGGGCTCGTCCAGGCGATAGCGCCGTATGGTCTGCACCGTCGCGCCGACAGCCGCCGCGAAGGCCTCTACCGCGCGCAGCTCCGCCGGGTCGTCGCCCTCGCCGACCACGGCGTTGAGCTTGACCGGGAGGCCCGCCTCCCGGGCCGCCTCGACGCCCGCCAGGGCGTCGGCGAGCCGGCCGCCTCGCGTCAAGACCCTATAACGTTCCTCGTCCATGGTGTCCAAGGATACGTTCACCGAGCCTAGGCCCCGCGCCTTGAGCTCGGCGGCGAAGGGCGCGAGCAGGGTGCCGTTCGTGGTCATGCCGATGGTCTTAATATCACGGACGGCGGACAGCATCGACACGAAGTCGACGACGCCCTTGCGGACGAGGGGCTCCCCGCCGGTGATCCGTACTTTATAGAAGCCCATTCGCGCAGCCGCCCGGGCGACCTCGGCCATGCGCTCCAGGCTTAGGATACGATCGTGGGGCAGCCAGGGGACGCCCTCCTCGGGCATGCAGTACGAGCAGCGCAGGTTGCAGCGGTCGGTGACCGAGATGCGCAGGTAATAGATCTCCCTACCGAACGAGTCGAACACGGACCCTCTCCCCCTCGCGGACTTCGGACTGACCGAGCTCCAGGCGGCAGAAGCCGTCGGCGTCGGCCAGGGCCTGGATGGCCGAGGAGCCGCCGTAGCGTATCGCCTTCGCGCCCTCGGGGCCGATAGCCACCGGCAGGAACTCGACGCGATCGGTGCCCTTGCGGCGGATCGCCTCGGCGGCCGGCAGGATCAGCTCGGCGCCTTCCCGGGCCAGGCCCTGCAGGGCGTAGACCAGGGGCTTCACGAGGAGCTCGGTATTGACGAAGACGCTGACGGGGTTGCCCGGCAGGCCGAAGACGAAGGCGCGGCGGCCGGGCCGCCCGGCCGCGCCGCCGTCCGCCGGCGCCGCCTCCAGGACGCCGAAGAAGGTGGGCTTACCCGGCTTCATCGCCACGCCGTGGAAGAGCTCGCGCACGCCGGCGGCCTTGAGCGCGCGGGGCACGTAGTCGAAGTCGCCCATGGACACGCCGCCCGAGAGCACGACCAGGTCGCAGGAGGCGAGCGCGTCGCGGAGCGAGGCGTAGGTCGCCTCGTAGTCGTCGGGCAGGGAGCCCAGGTCGCGGGTGAGGCAGGGCGCGCCGGCCAGCTGGGCCAGGAGCTGGGCGCGGTTCGAGTCGTAGATTCGCCCGGGCTTAAGCGGCGAGCCGGGCTCGGCCAGCTCCGTCCCGGTGGAGAAGACGCCGACGACCGGCCGCCGGGCGACCTCGACCTCCGCGCGACCGTCGGCGGCGAGTATGGCCAGGTCCTGCGCCCGCAGGTGTCGCGGCGTTAAAATAATATCGCCGGCCATGGCGTTCTCGCCGCGTCGTATGACGTTGTCGATGCCCTCGGCCTTCGTGAAACGGACGCGCGAACCCGAGCCCGGCTCGCCGAGCTCCTCGGCCCATTCGACTCGCTGCACCCGGGTCGCCCCGGGGGGCAGGGGGGCGCCGGTCATGATCTTGGCCGTCTCCCCGCCGATCAGGGGCGCCGCCGGCGCGTCGCCGGCGGCTATCACCTCGCGGGCGCGGAGCGGGCTGGCGGGAAGGCCCGTAGCCTCCTCGGCCGCGTCGGCGGGCCGCCAGGCCCAGCCGTCCATGGCCGATTTATCGAAGGGCGGCTGGTCGACGCGCCCGGCGACGGGCGCCGCCAGGACGCGCCCGAGGGCCTCGGCCAAAGCTACCGTCTCCGTCGCGGGCTCTCGCCCGCGCGCTTCGCCCTCGGCGGGGCGCGCGAAGGACAGGACGAGCGCGATGGCCTCGTCGGGGTGCATGAGCGTCTCGCCCATCGTTACTCCTCCAGGGCGCCGGCCGAGAAGCGTAGCTCCCGGTCGGCCAAGGCGCGCACGAGCTCTTCGTCGTGGGCGCTGAATATGAGATTGAGGCCGCGCGCCTTGAGCGCCGCCAGGGCTTCCGTGACTAAGGCGACGCTCCCCGCGTCCATGCTCGACGTCGGCTCGTCCAGGAGCAGGGTCTTGGCGCCGGTGATGAGGGCGCGTACCAGGGCGACGCGCTGGGTCTCGCCGCCCGAGAGCCTATTAGCCTGGCGGTCTAGGAGCCCCGAGAGGCCGAACTCGGCCGCCAGCGCCTCCGCCTTAGCGGCCGCCTCGTCCCGCCCGACGCGCCGAAGGCGCAGCGGATAGGCGATATTGTCGCGCACGCTGCCGCGGAACATCACCGGGTGCTGGTGCAGGTACATGGCCTTGCCGCGCAGGCCCCGGGCCTCGGAAAGCTCGCGGCCCATAAAGAGGAGGCTGCCTCGGTACGGCCCGACGAGCCCGGCTAAGAGCTTAAGGAAGGTGGTCTTGCCCGAGCCGTTGGGGCCGGTCAGGGCGGCCGAGCGACCCGGCTCGATGACGGCGGAGACCGAGCGGAGGGCGGGCTTACGGTCGTAGCTGAACGAAAGGCCGCGCGCCACGTAAAGGGGCATAACCTTTATCTTACTCATCGAACACCGCCAAATGAGATAGGAAGTTAACGAGCAGCGCTATAGCCAGGAGCGTGATGCCCAAGGACAGCGCCCGCTCGAATTCTCCCTTGCCGGCGTCCAAGGCTATGGTCGTGGTCATGGTGCGGGTGTACCAACGGATGTTGCCGCCCAGCATCATGGAGACGCCGACCTCGCCGGTCACGCGGCCGAAGGCGCCCAGGAGCGCCTGCAGGAGTACGAAGCGCCCTTCGCGCAGGATGGCGGCCAATCGCCGCATGGGGCCGGCGCCTAAGGCCAGGAGGGTCTCGTGGTAGCGCGGGTCCAGCTTCTGTAGGCCCGTAAAGGTCATGGCGGCGACCAGCGGCAGGGCCAGGACGGACTGCCCGGCCACGACGCCGCCGGGGGCATAGAGGAATCCCAGGCCCCCTAGGGGGCCGGAGCGCGAGATCATGGAGTAGACGAAGAGGCCCACCACGACCGTGGGCACGGCCATGGTGGCGTTGAGGAGCGACACCGCCGCCCGCTTGCCGCGGAAGCGCCCCAGATAGAGCGCGGCCCCGAGGGGGGCTCCGGGAAGGAAAGAGAGCGTCGTGGACCACGCCGAGAAGCGCAGGGTGTTGAGTATCGTCCACCAGGTTTCCCGGTCGCCCCCCGAAAGGAGGGCCCAGGCTTCGGCCAAGGCCCCCATGCTATCAGGGCTTGTAGTTCGGGAAGAAGAGCGTCTGCCCGCCCATCTTATAGTCGCTGATCAGGCGCTGGCCGCGCCCGCTCGTGAGCCAGTCCAGGTAGGCCTTGGCGCCGGCCGCGTTGATGGCGGGATTCTTAGCCGAGTTCACGGTGATGACGCCGTAGGGGTTGAAGAGGGCCGGGTCGCCCTCGAAGACGATAGCCAGCTTGGTCTTGTCCTTGGTCGCCAGCCAGGTCGCGCGGTCGCTCAAGGCGTAGCCGGCCAAGCCGTCGGCCATGATGATGACCTGCTCCATGCCCTGGCCGGCTTCCTTGTACCAAGCGCCGGCCGGGGCTACGCCGGCCTTCTTCCAGGTGTCCTTCTCCATCACGTGCGTGCCGGAGTTGTCGCCGCGGGAGACGAAGGCGGTTCCGCGCTCGCGGCCGGCCGCGTCGAGTTTCCTAAAGGCCTCGACCGCGTCCTTGGCGCCCTTGAGGCCGGCCGGGTCGGCGGCCGGGCCTATGACGATGAAGTCGTTGTACATGACGTCGCGCCGCTCCGCGCCGTGGCCGTTGGCCATGAAGGCGTCCTCAAGGGCGCGGGCGTGCACGAGTACCACGTCGGCGTCGGCGTTCTCGCCGAGCTTGAGCGCGGCGCCGGTGCCCACGG
>CALKWG010000436.1 GCA_938004315.1 uncultured Spirochaetaceae bacterium | reverse complement strand
TGGAGGCTCGAGCCAGGACGGCGAGAGCCGGAAGCCAATTCCCCTCACCTCCACTTAGCAAACGAAAAGGCCGCCTTCGCAAAGCTCGTCCCTCGCCTCGCTTGCGCCGCGTCGCCGCATGCGCTAGACTCGACGGATAGAAAGCCCATCAAATAAGCGAGCTGCGAGGACGACGATGGCCGACGAGATAGATCCCGAGATAGCCGCGCTCATAGGCGGGGTAGAGGAGTATAGCCCCAAACCCGGCGCCTCCCGCGGCGCCAGGCCGGGCGCCGCGGCGCCGAGTTTCGACAGCCTCTTCGGGGACCTGAGCGTCACCGGCGAGCTCGAGGCCAAAGGCGAATTCGAGGTCGACTTCAGCAAGAAAGCCTACGAGCCCATAGCTCAATACGAGCAAGAGCCGCCGACGGCCTTCTTCGAGGATCCTCAGTACTACCAGAAGGCCCTGGCCGGCGAAGGCGAGCCGTCGCAGCGCTTCCATGAAATTTTAAAGAAGTATCTCCAGGCTACGGATCCTAAGGATCGCGGCCTCTACAGGCAGCAACTGATCACGAGCTATTGGAATATGGCGCCTAAGCTCGCGGCCAAAGCGCTCGGGTCGACCCCGGTGATGCCCAAGCTCCTCCTCTTACGCTACGGTATGGCCTTGCCGACCATGGTCACGCCCGAGCAGCGCTCGATCTTCTCGCGCATCGTCCACAAGAAAATACCCAAAGAGACGGTCTACTACATGGACGAGTGGCTCAAGGCGGTGGCCTTGGGGCAGATCAATCAGAGCAGCACCGACGAGGTCAGGACGGCGCCGAGCGACGAGCGCGCCCGCTTCAACAACCTCCTCCAAAAGGCTATGGGCAAGCGCGACACCGCGGAGGCGTTCCTGAAGTCCAAGGCTGAGGAGCGCCGGGCGCTCGAGGGCATGCTTAAGGATAGGGTCGCCTTGGTCTGCGAGCACACGGGCATGCCGGGATTCCTGCATATCCCGTCGACCTACACCGAGAGCCAGAAGAAGACCGTGAACGAGCTCGTCGAAATCCTGCGTAAGCTCCTGGCCGCCGACCGCGAGCTCTCGAACTCGGTCGAGGCCTTCGACGAAGCCGCCAAAGACGTGCAGAGCCTCAAGGATAAGATGGGCGGCCTGCCCGAGGAGACGAAGGCGAACCTCCAGGCCCTGGCGCAGGAGTTCGACACGGTCAGGCAGATGCTCAAGATGTGCGTCGGCCGGCAGGGCAATCACTTCCCGCTGTTGGCCAAAGAGTATTTTCACCTTTCGCTCCGCGAGCTAGGTACGCGCGAGAACGTCATCGACGCCCTGGCCTGGATCGAGTCCATCGACTCCCAGGCGTATTGCAGGCCGTACAAGAGCTCGCTCAACCGCATCGAGCCCTACGTCATACTCCTACCCTGCTACGGCGACCTCGGGGTGTGCTGGGAGCCCTTCGATAAGTTCAACCGACATTCCAGCCGATCGCGCATCGCGGTGCCCATGTACCCCAAGACCCTGCGCGTCGCCGTCGCGACGGCGGTGGCCGACATGCGCTGGCAGGCGGCTAAGGAGAAGGCTTCCTACTACTGGATGGAGGAGGGCCTGACCGGCCAATACTACCAGTGGTTCACCAAGCAGAAGCTCAAGGGCGACGTCAAGGAATACTTCATCCAGGACTATATCACCTGGATCACCAAGGAGAGCGAAGGCATACAGAAGCTGGACAAGGAAGTCCGCGGCATCTTCTGGCGCCTCATGCCCTTCCAGCAGCCTATAAAAGAGAAGCTCCGCGACCGGAGCTTCGTCTATCAGGAACTCTACCAGCGCGACATCAACCGCTCGCTTTCCGACGGCTATTGAGCTTCTGGCCGGTTAGGCTGGCTAGGTAGACGCCGACGACGGCCACGGCCCCGCCGCCCAGCTGTATCGCCGAGAGGCGCTCATCCAGGATGAAGAACGAAGCCGCCACCGAGACGACCGGTATGAGGTTGATGAACACGCTCGAGACGCCCGCCCCTAAGACGTCCAAGCTTGTCACGTAGAAGAGATAGCCTAAGGCCGAGCAGAATACGCCTAGATACAGGACGTTGAAGGCGACGACAGGCGTCACGGCCTCCCAGGGTACGCTCTCGGCCAGGGCGAAAGGTATGAAGCCTAGGGCGCCGAAGAGGCTCTGCCAGAAGGTTATCTCGAGCCGGTCATAGCGCTTAAAGAGCGGCCGCGTCATGAAGGCGTAGCCCACCCAGGATAGGGCGGCCACGCCCATGTACAGGTAGCCGACCGGGTCGAGGCTGATCCGGAGCGACTCGGCTACCATGATGCCGACCCCGACGGCCGATAGCGCCGCTCCGGCTCCCTGGGCCGGGCTGAGCTTGGCGCCGCAGAAGGCGCGGTCGGCCAAGATGGTGAGCACCGGTATGGTGCCGATGATGACGGACGATTCCGAGGCCGACAGGCGCAGCACGCCGTTGTTCTCGCCTAGGAAATAGAGCGTCACGCCGACGAGGCCCGCGCCGGCCATCAAGGGCAGGTCCCGAAGCTCTAGGCGTGGCCGCCTTTTGGCGAAGGCGAGGACCAGCGCCAAGAGGGCCGTGGCGATCACGAAGCGGGCCAAGCCCAGGCTCATCGGCGGTATGAGCTCTACGGCCACTTTGATGCTCAGGAACGAGAAGCCCCAGATGAGGGCCGTAGCCGTGGCCAGGCCGATCGCGGCCCCCTTGCCTATGGTCATCGCCTCGCCCCCTCCTCGCCGCCGAGCCGCGGGGCCTCGGGCGAGCCTTTCCACGACCTCATGGCCCCGCCGAAGCCGTCGAAGGCGTCGAAGAGCTCGTCGAGGTCCAGGTACTCGCCCCTGATGAAGCGGCTTGCCAAGGCGAGCGCGGCGTCCGGGCCCAGCTCGCCGATGACGAAGGCGTTAAAATGGACGGCCGAGAGGAAGAGCGCGGCCGTTTTCGACGCGTCGTTGAAAGTCATGGCCCTGACGAGGCGCTCGCGTTCGTACATGGGCGCGTCGGGAGAGGCGTAATAACTCCCGGCCCAGGCGGGGTAGGCCGCGAGGGCGGCGCCGGTCCCGCCGCGTTCTGCCGCCAGCGCAGGCAGGTCGGTGAGGAGCATCGCGGCGGCCTCGTCGACGAAGCGGAAGGCGTACCAGGTTTCGGCGTCGAAGTCGGCGTCCGAACCCATCTTGGCGCGAAGCCTGGGCGGGGCGTTGCGCGCCGCGGCGGCGTGCAGGTAGCCGTGCAAGGCCGCCCTACGCCAATCGCCGTCGGCCGTGATGAACACGTAATGACCGTCGCGCGAGTTCAAGGTATCGGCGACGAGCTCGTTCGAGAACATGCTCTTGCCTATGGTGTTGAAGAGGCTGAAGTCGGATGAGGGGACGCCGCGCAGGCGCTTGGCTACGAGCCTGTCGCCGGCGCCTAAGACCGCGTAATGCCTGAAGGCGGCGAAGAAGGCCCTCGGCTCATCCCCGGCCTCCAGCTCGATTCCGACGGCGCGTAGCGCGCCGCGCGTCGCCTCGCCGAGCCCGGCTTCCAGCTCCTGGCGGCGCTCCTTGGGGAGGTACTTATCCATGAAGAGCGCGCTCGGCCCATGGGCGCGGTATACGAAGCGGCTCTGCGTTTCGTCGGCGCTCGTGTAGGCTAAGAAAGCGACGAAGGCGAGGCCGAAGCCGAGTATCCCCAACTTCCTCGCGCGCCGGGCGCTGTTTACGTTCATATATCGCCTCCGAAGCGCGATCATATCGGCGCGCGCCGGGTTTGACCAGGGCCCGCCGGGCCATGCATAATGGGCGCAGGCGGCGTCCGAGCCGAAGCGCCGCCGTAAAAGGAGAGTCCTATGGCACAGCTGCAAGAACGCTTCGCCGCGCTCGGCGTGGCGGTTCCCGAGATCTATCTGCCCGCGAAGGGCGCCGACTACGGCCGATGGGCCGTCGTAGCCTGCGATCAATATTCGAGCGAGCGCGAGTACTGGGAGGACGTGGCCGCCTTCGTGGGCGACGCGCCGAGCACCTTGAACCTGATCTTCCCGGAGTGTTACCTGGAGGACGCCGACAAGGCCGAGCGCGTCGGACGCATCCAGGCGGCCATGCGCGACTACCTGGAGCGAGGGCTCATGGAGAGGCGGAAGCCCGGCTTCATCCTCGTCGAGCGTTACACGCCCTTCGAGAAGCATCCGCGCAAGGGCTTGGTGATGGCGGTCGACCTCGAGGCCTACCAATACGGCAAGGGCGTGACCAGCAAGATCCGCCCCACGGAGGGCACGATCGTGGAGCGCCTACCGCCGCGCATGGAGATACGCCGCGGCGCCCCGCTCGAGTTCCCCCACATCATGCTCCTCATCGACGATCCCGCCCGCTCGGTCATCGAGCCCTTGTACGCCAAGGCCGCCGGCCTGCCCAAGGCCTACGACTTCGAGCTCATGAAGGGCGCGGGGCATATCCGCGGTTACGCGATCGAGGACGACGCCTCGCTCGAAGGCGTCGCCGCCGCCCTCGAGCGCCTGGCCGACCCGGCCGCCTTCAAGGCTAAGTACGGCCGCGACGAGCTCCTCCTCTTCGCCGTCGGCGACGGCAACCATTCCTTAGCCACCGCCAAGGCCATCTGGGAGGAAACTAAGAAGGCCATGGCCGGCGACCCCGCCCTCATGTCCCATCCGGCGCGCTACGCGCTGGTGGAGCTCGTCAACATCTACGACGAGGGCCTGCCCTTCCATCCTATCCACCGGGTGCTGTTCAAGGCCGAGCGCGAGGCCTTGCTTTCTGAGCTCAAGTCCGCCGGCGGCGTCTTCGAACCCATGGCCTTCGCCGAGGCGGTCAAGGCGACCGACTCCTACGAAGGCTCCGAGCACCGCTTCGCCTACCTGTCGGACGCGGGTTCCGGGCTCCTGCGTTTCGCCGCCCCGAAAGCCAAGCTGGCGACGGGCACGATCCAGGAGATTCTGGACGCCCACCTGAAGGCGCGGCCTCAGACGATCATCGATTACATCCACGGCACGGAGAGCCTCGAGGCGTTGGCTACGAAGCCGGGGAACTTCGGCCTGTACCTGCCGCCCATCGATAAGTCGAGCTTCTTCGGCACGGTCATCCGCGACGGGGTCATGCCGCGCAAGACCTTCAGCATGGGCGAGGCGCCCGAGAAGCGCTTCTATATCGAGGCGAGGAAGATCGTCCGCTAGGGCGGGATCGGCCCGCGGGCGCAGCGGGGGCGCGGCGCCGTCTGAGCGTTGACGCGGCGGCCGGCTAGGGGATTCGTCCCCGGCCGGCCGCCCTTTTTATGCGCCGGCCTTCATAAGGAGCCCCCGCATGTGCTCCGCCATGGCCGCCGAGCCTAAGGCCGCGTCGAGCGAGGCCTTGAGCGCGGCGTCGTCGGCGCGGACGAGGAAGACCACGTCGAGCCGAGAGCCCGCGTCGAAGCAGCGGGTTATCGACGATTCGAAATAGGCGTCCGAGAGGAAACGGCCCACGAGGCGCTCGGTGATGGCGCAGTCGACGCGATCCCAGACGACGGCGGCGAAGGCCTCGAGGTCGTTCTGCGTCAGGACGAGCTCGCAGCCTGAGTCCCGCACGCAGTCTAGTACGTAGGAGCCTTTTTGCGCGGCCACGCGCCGGCCGGCCAGCGAGGCGAGCGACGAGAACGAGGCCGCCTTGTCCTTGCGGGCGAAGACGGCCGGTTGGAAGGCGGCGAAGGGCCGGGTGGGCAGGACGGGCTTCCCGTCGAAGAAGCGGTTGGGCCAGCCGACGTTGG
Organism: uncultured Spirochaetaceae bacterium; assembly: GCA_938004315.1. Taxonomy (GTDB): domain Bacteria; phylum Spirochaetota; class Spirochaetia; order Treponematales; family UBA12059; genus DAIPLR01. The sequence goes on along the minus strand of CALKWG010000436.1, from coordinate 1,027 downwards.
CCAGGATCCTAAGCCGGCCCGCCAGGAATTCGTCCAAGGCCTCGGAGAACTGCGCGGGCCTGAACTCCGGCACGAAGCCCAGCTCACCCACGGCGCGCCTCGCCGCCTCGATGGCTAGGCCGGCCGATTGGCCGTCGTGGATGTGCACCCAGGGCGGATAGCTTACGTCATGGCCTATGGCTACGGTGTCTAGGCACGAGGGCTCGCCGGCCAGCTCGGCCACCGCGGCGGCCAGCCGGCCCATGCCCGCCTTGAGAGCCGAGGCCGCGCCGAGCACCGCGTCTGCCGAGCTGCGTTGCCTCGACAGCGTGGCCCTGACCAAGGACGAGTTCTGCCCCAGGAGCTGGGCGGCCTCGGCCAGGGCGTCCATCGATCCTGAAACGCCGGCGGCTCGCTCGGCCTGCTCGGACAGCCCCGCGGCGACGGCGCGCATGTGGCCGGCCGCCCCGGCTATGCCGTCGGCGCTGGCTTTTACCGACGCGCTCGAGCTGGCCATCTCGGATCCGAGCAGGGCCTTATCCTTAGAGACGGCGTCGAGGCCGGACGAGGCCTCGCCCATGCTGACGCGCAGCTCCCGGAGTATGGCGGCGGCGCTCTCGGTCAGGTCGCGGCTCTTGGCGGCAAGGGACTTCACCTCGTTGGCGACCACCTTGAAGCCCTTGCCGTGGACGCCGGCGCGCGCCGCCTCTATGGCGGCGTTCAAGGAGAGCAGGTTGGTCAGCTCCGCTATCTCCTCGATCGAATTGAGCGCGCCTTCGATGCGGTCGATCGCGCCGGACACCCGGGCGAACACGGCCACGAAGCTTTCGAAGCTCCTGGCCAGGCCTCCGAGCGCGCCGTCGCCTTTGGCTATGGCGGCCAGCGCGTCCCCGGCGGCGCCCTCGGCCGCGCGGAGCTTTCGGTCGGCGTCCGTAGCCTCGGCGCGTAGCGCGGCGGCGCCGTCCTTGAGCGCCGACAGGGCCTGGTCTATGCCGCGGATGGAGGCGACGTTCTGTTCGTTGGCGTTTAAGGTTTCGTTGAAGAAGTC
>CALKWG010000435.1 GCA_938004315.1 uncultured Spirochaetaceae bacterium | reverse complement strand
TCAAGACCTATGACGGCATCGTCAAAGCATCGGATGGCGTATCGCTCCATATAGATGAGGGCGAGGTGCTCGCGCTCGTGGGCGAGTCCGGCAGCGGTAAGAGCGTCACCGCGCGCAACGTCATGGGCTTGTACGGCGGGAGCAAGGTCGCCTTGTCCGGCCGCGTGAGCTTCATGGGCGAGGACCTGAGCGCGGCCTCGCCGGCTAGGCGCCGCGAGCTGCGCGGCAAGGACATGGCCATGATCTTCCAGGAGCCCATGTCCGCCTTCGACCCCTTAAGCACGGTCGCCGAGCAGATGGTAGAGGCCAGGCTGGCCCATTTCTCCGAGAGCCCCGCCGCCGCCCGCGCCCTGGCCGTCGAGGCCCTGAGGCAGGTGGGCATACCGGAGCCGGAGCGCCGCATCGACGAGTACCCGCACCGGATGTCCGGCGGCATGCTGCAGCGCGTGCTCATCTCCACGGCGATCATGAACCGGCCTAAGCTCCTCATAGCCGACGAGCCCACGACCGCCCTGGACGTGACCATACAGGCGCAGGTCTTAAGGCTCCTCGACGGCTTACGGCGCGAGCTGGGCATGGCCCTCCTCTTCATCACGCACGACCTGGGCGTCGTGGCGGAGCTGGCCGACCGCGTCCACGTCATGTACGCCGGCAAGATCGTCGAGAAGGCCGAGGTAGCCGGGCTCTTCGCCTCGCCGCTGCATCCGTATACCCGCGGGCTCCTGGAGTCGCGGGTCACGGCGGCCGGACGGGGTAGGCCCCTGCCCTCGATTCCCGGCTCCGTGCCCCGGCCCAGCGAGATCGCCGAGGGGCGCTGCCGCTTCGCGACGCGCTGCGCCCAGGCCGGCCCTCGCTGCCTGCGCGAGGAGCCTGTCTTAAAGCCGGCCGCGGCGATCGGCGGCGCGCCCGCCGGCCGGGCTGACGCGCCGCGCGAGGTCGCGTGCTGGATCTACGACGGAGGTACCGAATGAGCGAGCAGCCCATACTCAAGGCCAGCGGGCTCCGCAAGCGCTATCCTATACGCAGGGGGGTCTTCATGGTCCGAGCCGGCTACGTTCATGCGCTCAGGGACTTCGAGTTCGAGATCCGGCCCGGCGAGACGGTGGGCATCGTGGGCGAATCGGGCTGCGGCAAGACCACGCTCGGCCGCATCGTCGCCCGTATCCACGAGGGCGAGGGATCG
>CALKWG010000434.1 GCA_938004315.1 uncultured Spirochaetaceae bacterium | reverse complement strand
CCACCGAGATCTACACTCTTTCCCTACACGACGCTCTTCCGATCTGCTGGCGTCGACGAAATCCCTAAAAAGCGCGGCATGCCCGAAGCCGTAGACCGTCGGGGGATCCTTCTCGTCCGGATTGAAGACCTTGTCCTCGGTATCGCCTACCACCTGGGCGTCGGAAAAGCGCCAGGTCTCGATCTTATTTACCGCTAAGCCGCCGATCACCGCGGTACCGCGCTCGCCGAAGATCGATAAAGTCTCATTCAAGTTCGTCGGATAGACGTCCGCCGTGCCCTCGATTATACCTACGGCGCCACTCTTGAATTCCACGATGGCGCATCCGAAGTCCTCCGCTTCGATAGGCCGCAGGAAGCGCCTGGTCTGCGCTTGCACGCGGACGGCGTCCTCGCCCATCATCCATTGAAGGAGGTCAATGCCGTGCGTGCACTGGTTCATGAGCGTGCCGCCGTCCTGTTCCCAGGTGCCGCGCCAAGGCGCTTCGGCATAGTAGCCTTCGTTACGGTTCCAGCGAACCTGCACCATGCCATGCAAGATTCGTCCAAAGCGACCTGCGTTGCGAGCGGTTCTCAGCCTCTGTATGGGCGCGTTGAAGCGATTTTGAAAGCAGACGGCCAGCTTCTTGCCTGCCCGCTTGGCCGCTGCTATCATAGCGTCGGCGTCTTTCGTAGAGAGCGCCATAGGCTTTTCTACAATGACATGACAACCTGCGTCCAAGCAGTCAATGGCAATTCGCGGGTGTTTCCCTGACTCAGTGGCTATCGTAACGATGTCCGGTTTTTGCTCTTTTAAAAGCTGTACATAGTCGCCATAGACCTTGACCATGGCGCCTGGGACAGCCCTGCAATATTCCGCGGCCTTGGCTTCCGCCCGCTCTAAAAGCGGATCACAGGCGGCGACCAGCCGGTACATATCAGCATTTTTAGCGAATGCTTCTAGGTGTTTAAAGCTGATACGCCCGCAACCGATTAATGCTACTGTATACATATAACCCCTGTTCCCTGATGATGATGTATCAATACGACGTATTTAAAACCAAAAGCTTAAGAAGAGCCATTACTAGATAGCAAATTTATTTTAGCTAGTCATGAATAGATGAAGTGCTTTACACCCGTAACGCCTTCACCCACCAGTTTACATAATTATTACTTAAAAATTCGACTAATCATTGCCTGGCATTGTTTTCATAGACGTTTTCTATTTAACTAGCAAGCCCTGCTTAGTAATGTTATCAGATAGAGCAAACGTTTTGCATACATATAAAATATGTCGTTTAAGAAAACCCGGTTAATAACCAGATTCTTTACCAAAAACCTCATAGTTAATATATTTTTATAAATAAATTTAATATCTAGAGAATTACACTCGATACTACAAATACAGGCCTGTAGAGCGCATCTAAGCCCCGCCCCCGGGGGCGCGGCCGAACCGTATGGTTAGGCCGGAAACCAACGAGATTGGCACGGACGCCGGGGAAACCCTTTGCGTACGGCATCTTGCGTTCCACTAGTAAGGCTTCTCCGACGCCCGCGTCGGGAGTACTAGCATGGCGTTACATATAAGCGCGGTTAAGAATAACCTGCGCACCTGCGACAAGCCCTTCGTGGTTCACACTGAATATGCGGCTACCGTCGATTACCGGGGCCTCTTGCGGCGCCTGGCGGACGGTCGCACCACCATTACCTTACCCGACGCCCTGGCCGTGATCGAGCTCCTCTGGATGGAGCTCCGCAAGGCCCTGGCCGCCGGCGAGGTGGTCAAGCTCCCCTTCGGCTCCTTCTATCTCTGCGCCTGCGGCACCTTCCAGGAGCCCGACCAACCCTTTATGTACGGCGACAAGGCCTACGGGCACGACATCAAGCTGCACTTCAGGGCCAATAAGGCGGAGGAGGAGCTCCTGGCCAAGGAGACCGCGGTGGAGCGCGGGGCCATCTACGACAAGCAGGCCCCCGTCCTGATACGGGCAGATCGGAAGAGCACACGTCTGAACTCCAGTCACCGAATACGAGCTCGT
>CALKWG010000433.1 GCA_938004315.1 uncultured Spirochaetaceae bacterium | reverse complement strand
CGTGGTGTTCAAGACGCCTTTCGGCCTACGCCTCAGGGCCTGCGGCGAGCATCCCCAGGCGGCGGCCTCCATGGGCATCAACGTCTACCGGATGCGCTACGCCGGCGTCGTGATCTCCGGCGCGCTCGCCGGCTTGGCCGGCGGCACCATGGTGCTGACGCAGGATATCCAGTACACGCTCTCGACCATCCACGGCACGGGCTTCATCGCCCTGGCCTCGCTCGTCTTCGGTAAGTGGAGCCCCTGGGGGGTCCTCGGCGCTGGCTTCTTCTTCGGCTTCGCGCAGATCCTATCGTACTATACCAAGGACATCAGCTTCCTAGCCTCGCTGCCGCAGGAGCTGTTCTACATCCTGCCGTACCTCCTGACCATCGTCGCGCTCGTCGTCTTCGCGGGCAAGACGGTAGGCCCCAAGGCCGCCGGCGAGATATACGACCAGGGTAAGCGCTAAGCCGGCGCGCGCCGTATAGCCGCCGGCGACGGCGGCCGACGACGCCCCTGGGACCGCGCGGGGCCCGCCCTAACGCGCCTCCCGCCGCCGCTTGCCCCGGCGCGCGGGAGGCGTTATCGTATCACCATAAGGAGCTAGAACGGCCATGATCAGCAGCAACGAGCTCTTCGCCTTCGGCCTTACGGTCTTCGCCGGCTTGGCTACCGGCATAGGCAGCCTCATCGCGCTCTTCGCCAAGCGCACCTCGCCGAAATTCCTCTCGGTTTCCTTGGGCTTCTCGGCCGGCGTGATGATCTACGTGTCGTTCGTCGAGATACTACGCAAGGCTCAAGCGACCCTCGTCGATTTCTTCGGCGAGCGGCCCGGGTCATGGGCGGCGGTCGGCGGCTTCTTCGCCGGGGTCATCGTCATCGCGGTGATCGACCGGCTTATACCGGAGAGCATCAACCCGCACGAGGCGCATAACCAGGCCGAGGTGGAGGCGCATGAAACCGTGCCGCCGGGCACCGGCACCTTACGCCATAAGGACCAGAAGCGCCTCCTGCGGATGGGGCTATTCACCGCCTTGGCGGTGGCCATCCATAACTTCCCCGAGGGCTTGGCGACCTTCTTGGCCGCCTTGCATGACCCCGGGCTCGGCGTCGCCATAGCCGTGGCTATAGCGATCCATAACATCCCCGAGGGCATTTCGGTGGCCGTACCCGTATACTACGCCACCGGCTCGAAGAAGAAGGCGTTCTGGTATTCGTTCGCCTCGGGCCTGGCCGAGCCGGCCGGGGTGCTCATAGGCTATACGATCCTGCGGCCCTTCGTGAACGACGCGGTCTTCGGCTTCCTCTTCGCCGGCGTGGCGGGCATTATGGTATACATCTCCGTCGACGAGCTTCTGCCCTCGGCGCGCGAATACGGCGAGCACCACTTAGCCATAGGCGGTCTTTTCGCCGGCATGGCCGTGATGGCCGTGAGCCTACTCCTGTTTATTTGACGCTGGCCGAGCGAGCGGGCGGGGCCGCAACCGGCGGCGAACCGCGCGCCCGTTATAGACTAAGCGCCGGCGGCGCGCCTAACCTTCGCTGAAGATCCGGTCGAATTCCTCGGCGGAGCGCTCGAACGCGGCGCAGATAACCGGGTCGAACTGCGAGCCGCAGCAACCCAGGATATACCGTACGGTTTCTTCGTGCCCGAGCGGCGGTTTGTAGGGGCGGGCCGAGCGCATGGCGTCGTAGACGTCGGCCACCGCCATGATGCGGCCGCCTAGCGGGATCTCTTCGCCCTTGAGGCCGCGGGGGTAGCCCGTACCGTCCCAGCGCTCATGGTGCGCGCCTACGAGCTCCATGGCCGCCTGGGCGTACTCGGAGCTTAGGTCCCGCCAGGCGGCCCGTTCGATGAGGCGCTCGCCGATGAGGGGGTGCTTACGTACCGCCGCCCATTCCGCTTCGTCGAGCTTACCCGGCTTCTGCAGGATGGCGTCGGGGACGCCGAGCTTACCGATATCGTGGAGCTTGGCCGTCGCCGCGAAGAGCTCCGCCTTAGCCCGATCTATGTCCGGCCGGCCATCGTCGATGAGGGCGGCGGCGATGACGCCGACGTAGCGCGCGGCGCGACGGACGTGGGCCCCGGTAACGTCGTCCTTGGCCTCGGCCGCGCCGGCGAGCACCTCGATGATGGTCTCTTGCGCCCTCGCGAGGTCTTCGGCCCGCCGCCTGAGCTGCAGCTCGAGCTTAGCGGCCTTGGCCCGTTGGTCGTCCAGGGATCTATCCATAAGCTCGGCGTGGGATTTAGAGAGCGCCTCCCGCGGGTCGGCGGCGATGAAGAGGCGCCATGCCTCGCAGGCCTCGCGCCAACGGCCCAAGGCCTCGAGCGCCTCGGCCTTGAGGCGGTAGAGCGGCGCCTTCATGGCTGCGGACTTGGCGGCCGGGCTGGCCATGACGACCTCCGCGAGCTCCAAAGCCTCTTCGCTGCGGCCGGCCTCGGCGAGCAGCTTCGCCCGCTGGCTCAGGGCCTGGGCGAGGTCCCGATCATGGTCGAGGGCCTTTAGGCGCGTCAGGGCTCGATCATTGAGCTCGAGCGCCTCGTCGAAGCGGCCGGCCTTCGCCTTGCAGCCGGCTAAGCCTTCGAGCGCGCCGGCTACGGCGCCGATCGCCCCGGCCGCCTCGGCCCGTTCGAGGATCTGGGTATATACGCGCTCCGACTCCTCAGCCTTGCCGTCCTCGCCGAGGACCGACGCCAGGTTCGTGAGTACGTAGACGACGCAAGCCTCGTCGCCCGAGCCTTCGCAGGCGGCCAGAGCCGCCCTGAGCTCCCGTTCCGCCCGCTCGCGGTCGCCTGAGAGGTAAAGGACCAGCCCGAGGTTGTTATGGACCGACGCCCGCACTCGATACGGGCTGGACTCGTCGAGCTTGCCTTTCGCCTCCTCTAGATAGGATTCGGCGGTGGCGTAGAAGCCCAGGTGATGGTAGGCGCTCCCGATGCCGCTTAAGAACGAGGCGGGCTTCCCGTCGACGCCGAAACGGGCGGCTAAATCCTCGGTGGCTTCGAGGAAGAGCTCCAACGCGCCCTCGTAATCGGCCTGGGCGATACGTTTGAACCCGAGGATGCGCCAGGCGTCGGTTACCGCTTCAAGAGCCTCAGCGCCGACGCCTTCGCGGATAACGCGAAGGGCTAGCGCCTCGGCTTCCTCAGGGCTGCTCTCCATAAGGGCCGAAGCTTCGCCTAGGAGTCGTTCGTACATGGGTAGACCTTGATCCGCTACGGGCATACCCTAAGTGTTAGCGCGGGCGCAAGTTTGTCAAGACCATGAGGCAGGAAATATAGCGAATGGAATAATTGGATAAAAGCTCTAGCTTGCGTACCAGGCATGAATGGGCTAGAGTCTAGCTAGTATGATCGATATCGCCCGGCTCCAGGAATATGCCCTCTTCGGCGGTCTCTCGCCAGAAGATATCGAGTTGATAAAGCCTTTCCTCGGCGGCGCCAGCTACGAGCCCGGCGACGCTATCATCCGGGAAGGCGAGCCTAACGGCCGTATACACTTTATCATCGAGGGGCGCGTCGAGGTCACCAAGCGATCGCGGCGCATCGTCGAGTTGGGCGAAGGCGACGCCTTCGGCGAGGTCGAGGTCTTGGACGTACAGCCGGCGGTGGCCTCGATACGCGCCCTCGCGCCGACGCGCCTGGTGTATCTATCGAATCATTGCCTCCATGAAGTATATAAAGCTCAACCGAAAGCCTTCGCCATGCTGATCATGAATCTGGCCAGGGAGCTCGCCAGGCGGCTCAGGCGCATGGACGAGGTTATCTGCCCCGGCGACCCGGATTAATCGTCCGAGCTTCGCAAAACTACGCCCCCGCGCGGGCCCCTACGACATGAGGAGGAACTATGATCATCGGAGCTATCGAGGCCGGCGGGACGAAATTCGTCTGCGCCTTGGCGGAAGTCGGGGCCGGAACGAGCCGAGACGGCGAGCCGCCGCGCATACTCGCCGAGGCCAGCGTCCCCACCCGCGAGCCCGAGCTTACCTTAGCCGATACGGCCGCCTTCTTCCGCGCCGCGAGCGCCGAGCGCGGCTCGATGGAGCGCCTCGGCATCGGTTCCTTCGGCCCCGTCGATCCCCTTCGCTCCAGCCCCGGCTGGGGTAGGATCCTGGCCACGCCCAAACCCGGCTGGTCCGGGGTCGACCTGGCCGGCTTCTACGCGAGCGAATTCGGCGTACCCGTCGCCTTCGATACCGACGTGAACGCGGCGGCCTTAGGCGAGCGCCTCTGGGGCGCCGCTCGCGGCATAGACGATTTCATCTACCTGACCGTAGGGACCGGCATAGGCGGCGGCGCCTTCGTGAACGGCCGCCTGGTCCACGGCGCGGGCCATCCCGAGATGGGCCACCTGCGCCTGTCGCGCATCGACGGAGACGACTATCGGGGCGCGTGCCCCTTTCACGGCAGCTGCCTCGAGGGCATGGCCGCCGGCCCCGCGGTCGAGGCCCGCTGGGGCATGAAGGGCAAAGATATCCCCGTCGGCCACGAGGCTTGGGACCTCGAATGCTCCTACCTGGCCCAGGGCATCGCCAGCCTCGTCCTGGCCTACAGCCCTCGGCTTTTCATCTTGGGCGGCGGGGTGGGCGCGCGGGAGGATATATTAGCCGGCGTGCGCGAGCGGCTACCCGCGGCCCTCGGCGGCTATCGCCCCGGCGTTAAGACGGCGGAGGACGCGGCGACGCTCGTCGTGCCACCGGGCTTGGGGCGGCTCTCGGGGCTCTTAGGCTCGGCGGGGCTTGCCCTTCTGGACGATCGGATATAAAGCCTAGACGAGACGTCGCGTAGGGCCCGGGCTTCGGTCTACGCGACGCCCTCCGGCTAGAGCGAGCCGATCTTCTTGTACGAGGTCACGATGCCCTTGATGATAGCGCTTGAGAAGCCGGCGTGCTCCATCTCGTTGAGCCCGCTGATGGTGATGCCCTTGGGCGTCGTCACCTTGTCGATCTCCTGCTCGGGATGCGTGCCGTTTCGAAGCACGAGCTCGGCGGCGCCCTTGGCTATCATGGCGGCTATGGCCTTGGCGTCCTCGGCGTTAAAGCCGATCTCGACCCCGCCTTGGATGGCCGCGCGGATGAAGCGCAGGGCGAAGGCGATGCCGCAGCCGCCGAGGACCGTCGCGGCGGCCATGAGGTCCTCGCCTATGCGGATCACCGAGCCGAGCTTCGCGAAGAGCCCTTCGACGTAGCGCTCAGCCTCGGCGGAGGCTTCGAGCGCGGCGACGCAGGTAACCGATTCGCCCACCGCTATGCCGGTGTTCGGCATAACGCGGAAGAGAGGCAGCTTCTTGCCGACGGCCTCGAAGGTGCGGGCCGAGTCGAAGCCGGTGACCGTCGAGACGAGGACGTGGCGGGCAGGATCGAGGACCGGGCCTATCTCGGCGAAGATCGCCTCGGCTTGGAAGGGCTTTACGGCGACGATCACGACCTCGGCCGCCTGCGCCGCGACCCTGTTGTCGTCGTAGACCTCGTAACCGAGCTCGCGCAGGTGCGCATGCCGTTGCGGATTCTTCTCGGCCAGGACTAAGCCCGGCTTCGCCGCGGCGCCCGAGGCGACGAGGCCCTCCACGAGTGCGTACCCCAAATTACCCACGCCGAGTACGGCGATGCGACGCGTATCCATACCTGCCCTTCCCGAACGCGCGCCGCCTACGCCGAGCCGCCCGAGGCGCCTCTGGACCGTTCGAGCGCGTACTGCACGGCGTGATAGGCGCCGTCGTAGACGCCCGCGCGGGCGTTCCTGATGATGTTGCCGCAGTATAGCTCGATGAGGTCGTCTTCTTCTATCAGGAGCCGCAGCGCCTGCCTGAGGCTGGGTTCCGAGGCGGTCTCTAGGGTCCCGTCGCCTATCTCCGAGCCGTGGATGGCGCCCCAGGCTTCGTGCTTGCCGACGCGTTGGATGAAGAGCTTGGGCACCGGGTAGAAGGCCAGCTCGCTCGGCTTCGTTATCATGACGTCGGCGGCGCGCATGAGGAGGTTCGTCGCGTACACCGCCGCGAAGAAGGAATCGTGCAGGAAGACATGGACGCCGGAGACCGGCCCGGCCAAGGCCTCGGCCGCGAAAGCCTTCGTCTCGGCCCAGACGCCGTGCATGGTATAGGCGACGCCGGCGGCCTCCAGCTCCGGCCGGAGCTCGGCCCAGCGCCCCGCGTGGTCGCCCATGTTGATGAAGAGCGCGAGCTTACCCGCCTCGACCGACCCCTTGCAGTCCTTGGCGATGGAGGCGAATCGACGCGCCTGCGCCCCCGCGCCGCCCATGGTGAGGAGGAAGCGGCGAGCCCCTTTATCCCTTAATCGCTTGAGGCGCGCGTCGCAGTCGGCGTCGATGCCCGAGACGATCTCGTGGTCGACGTAGTGGCCGGTATAGCGGATGTCGCCGCGGGGCAGGGCGTGGCCGAGCTCCTCGCCGCCGCCCATGTCGCGCAGGGTCCGGTAGCCCATATAGGCCGACGAAGTCTGCACGGCGTGCCCCGCCCCCTCGACCAGGTGGAAGGCTAGGGGATAGTTATCGGGCACGATGGCCACGACTCCCTTGAGGCCGCGCCGGACGGCGGCTTGGCCTGTCCACGGGTGGGTCGATATGAACGGGATATCGACGGGCAGGTCCCTGAGCATCGGCTCGAATAGCCGCGACAAGGCGCGGTCGCGCGCCGTATAGGAGAGCCGCTTGGCCGTCTCGGAGGTGACCTTCTCCCATATCAGCTTATCGAAAAGCTTCGAGCGCTGCGACAGGCGCGAACCGAAGTTATAGAGGTCCTCTAGGTACCGTATCGCCTTGCTGCCGGCGCTATCGGGGAACGACATGAGGTCGAGCCAGTACGGCGTAAGCCCCGCATGCTTAGCCGCCGAGGCGACCGCCAAGCCCATGCGGTAATGCCCGAAGCCCATGCGTATGGTCCCGACCACGAGGCCCTCGCCGAAGGCCGGCGGCTTTTCTTCGGGCGGCCTCTCCTCGAGCTTCATGATGCCGAACTCGTCGTAGGCCAGCGGCATCGGCGCGGCCCGCAGGAGCGGATAGGCGCTCGGATCGAAGCCGAACTTCTTAGCGAGGTTTTTATAGCTACGTTCTGCTTTCGCGAGGGCTTTCCGCGGCAGGGGATTGCCGAAAACGCTTGGACTGGGCATGGTGTTGAGCCTCCGTCCGATAAGTATATATGAGAAAGGGCCGGCGGCAAGTACGCTTCGCCCGTAAGCGCCCGGCGCGCACGCATGGCCGGAACGGCCGGGAGCCTCCGATCAGCCCGCCGGATCCTGCCTGAAGAACTCGGCGAGGCGGCCGTAGACGGCCGGGTAGGCCGCCTTGAGCGCGGCGGGCCTATCGAAGAAGAGTTCGCAGGAGCAGGCGAAGAACTCCGTAGGGTCGGCGGCGGCGTACTCGTCGAACGGATCGCGGGCGCGCCCCCTCCTTCGCCCGCCGCCGTCCCGGAGCCTGGCGAAGGCCTCGGAGAAATCGGAGCGCCAAGCGGCGTATGAGAGGCCTCGAGGCAGGGGCGGGCAGCCGTCGTAGACTCCATCCAGCCCGTCGAGCTTGTGCGCCATCTCGTGTATCACCACGTCGTAGCCCTCGCCGCGTCCGGCCTCCTCGATATCCGGCGCGGCCAAGACTACGGGGCCCAAGGCCGAGTCTTCGCCGGCCAGCTCGTCCTCGTACTCGTGCAGGGTTCCCGCCTCGTCGTAGAACGATCTCGTCACTTTATACGAGCCGGGCACGATGAGTATCGTGGCCCAGCCCCGGTACCAATCCAGCGCGTCGAGCGAGCCGGGCGACGATGAGAGCTCCAGGATGGGTAGCGACGCCAAGGCGGATACCGCCGCGACGAACTGATCGGGCGCCGAGGCGCCGCCGGGAACCATAATGCGTTTCTCGGCCGCGAAGGCCGCCGCCAGCCGCCTAAGCATCGCCCGGTCGGCTTCGCCCAGTCGTGAAAGGCCGGGCCTGCCCTCAAACGCCGAACCCCATGCCGCGTCGCCGAAGGCCGGCGCGTCGGCCGCCTTTGCCCTGCGCCGCTCCCGTAACGATGAAAAGATCCCCATAGGGGGAAGCCTAGCGCGCGTCGCCCGCCCGACGCAAGCCGCCGATCCCGGATCGGCCATCGTCGAGACGCCCGCGACGGGGCCGTCATCCTCCCCCTTGTCGGACTAGCCGCCGTGACATATCTTCGTTAACGGAGGATCACATGGCAGTACTTACCATACGAGAGCGATTTTCTAGCGGCTTCGAAGGCGAGCTCGAGGCGCCGCGCGCCCAGGTCGACATAGGCTCCGGCGAAGGCCGCCTCGCGCCCTACGACATGCTCCTCGGCGCTCTAGCTTCATGCTACTATTCGACCTTCCTAGACGTCATCGGCAAGAAGCGCCTGCGCTTGGCCGGCGCGGAGATCGAAGCGAGCGGCGAGAAGCGCCTAGAGATACCGGCCACCCTGAAATGGGTCACCCTACGCATCTCCCTCCTCGGCGCCGAGCGCTCCCCGATTGCGGACGCCGGCTTCCGCGAAGCCGCCGAACTGGCCGGTAAATACTGCTCGATCTACCAGACCCTCTCCCGCGTCGCCGAAATGAAGACCGAACTGGAATTTAAGAACTAAGCCCCCCGTACGGCTCCCCCAGACGCCCATACCCCCCGAGCGCGCCGCCCCAGGCGGCGCCGCTCGCGTAAACAAATCCAAATCCCCCCGCTACCCTCTTCCAAACGCCCCCAACACCAAACGCCCCCCATCGAATAAGAAGCCCCTCAACCCCACGCCCCCCCCGATAAACGAAAAAGCCGCCCCCGCGAGGGGGACGGCTTTTTCGTTTATCGCCTCCCGGTTAACCGGCGCGGCCTTAAAGCCGCGTCCGGTTGAACCGGGAGCGTCAGCCGGCGCCGTTCGTTAGAACGGTCGCTGGCTGAGGTAGTTGTATTCTTTCCACTTCCGCTCCACGAGCGCCTTCTCCTTGCCCTCGAGCATGT
>CALKWG010000432.1 GCA_938004315.1 uncultured Spirochaetaceae bacterium | reverse complement strand
TACGGCCGCCAGCTGGCCGACACGCGGCGCTCGCTGGAGGCCCTGCGGCTGCCCGCCGTGGAGCTCAAGCCGGGAGCCTACCGCGCCTACGTCACGCCCGACGCCCTGAACGAGCTCATCGTCTTCTTCTCGTGGTACGGCCTCGGGGAACGGGAGATGCGGCAGGGCGAGAGCGCCTACCTGGCCCTGCGCGAGGGCCGCGAGAGCCTATCGCCGCTCTTCAGCCTGGAGCAGGATTTCAGCCTGGGCGTCGAGCCCGCCTTCAACGACGACGGGGAGCTGGCGCCCGAGCGCCTGCCCCTCATCGCCGGCGGCAAGCTCGTCAATACGCTCGTCTCGTCGCGCAGCGCCAAGCAGTACGGCGTCGCCTCCAACGCGGCGGGCGAGGACGAGGGCGTGCGCTCCCCGGCCATAGCCCCCGGCTCCCTGCCGGAGGCCGACGCGCTCAAGGCCTTGGGGACCGGCGTCTACGTCTCCAACTTCCATTACCTGAACTGGAGCGACCCCTTAAACGCCCGCGTCACGGGCATGACCCGCTTCGCCTGCCTCTGGGTAGAGGACGGACGTATCGTCGGCCCCATCAAGGATATGCGCTGGGACGAGTCGATCTACGCCCTCTTAGGCTCCAAGCTCGAGGCCCTGAGCGCCGAGCGGCGCCTGATCGTAGAGAACTTAAGCTACGGCGGGCGCTTGACCGGCGGATGCCTGATACCGGGCATCCTGGTAGACGGGCTGTCGTTCACGCTCTAGGCCGGCGAGCCTTACCCCCGCGGCCGTCCTAGTAATGGGGCGGCCGCTCCTGGGGCGGCAGGCCGGGCTCCTTGGCCTCCGCGAGCTCGGCCAGCTTGGCGCGCGCCGACTTAAGCGCGTCCTCCAGTCGCTCCACGCGCCCGCGGTACTCGATCACCAAGGCGCTCAAGTCCTGCAGCGAGGCCTCCTGGAAGGCCAGTTGGGACTCTAAGCGGTCCAGGCGAGCGGCGGCGGTATCGCCGGCGGCGGCCGTCGCGGCGCCATCATGCTTCGTTATCATAGCTTGTTATCCTTCTATAAGCTCTGCCAGCTCTTCCCAACGCGCCGTCCGGGCCTCGATAAGGCGCCCGAGCTCGGCGTAGCGCCGGCTCGCCTCATCGAGCTCGCGGCCGGAGGCGCCGGAGGAGAAGAGCCGCTCCAAGGCGGCGCGCTCGCCCTCCAAGGCGGCTATCTCGTCCAGTATGCCCTCGTACTCGCGTCGCTCGGCGTAGCTGGCTTTCCTGGTCCGCGCCGCGTTGCGGCCGCCCGCGGCCCCCGTCTCGGCATCCGGCCCGGCGGACGAAGCGGCAGGTGCCTTAGCTCGGGCCGCCTCTTTGGACCTGGCCGCCGCGGCCGCCTCGCGGGCGGCCGCCTCGCGGGCCGACGCCTCGCGTTCGGCGCGCTCCTCGGCGAGGGCCTCGCGGTACTCGCTATAGGGGCCCGGATACAGCGCCACGGCGCCCGAGCCGTCGAAGGCCACGGTCACCGCGGCGACGCCGTCTAGGAAGGCGCGGTCGTGCGACACCAGGATCACGCAGCCCTCGAAATCTTCGATGTAATCCTCTAATAACTCGATCGTGTCGATATCAAGGTCGTTCGTCGGTTCGTCAAGGACCAGGAGGTTAGGGTTCTCGGCCAGGACCGACACCAGCTGCAGGCGCCTAAGCTCCCCGCCCGAGAGCGTCGACAGGAGCTGATCGTGCATGCTCCTGTCGAAGAGGAAGCGCTCCAAAAGCCGCTCCGCGTCCAGCTCGCTCCCGTCGCCCAGCCGGGTAAGCTCGGCGCGCTCGCGTATGAACTCGAGCATGCGCTTCCCCATGGGTAGGCCCGCCGCCGTCTGGCCGAAGTAGGCGGCCCTCGTATTGGCCCCGCGGTCGACCGTGCCCTCGTCGGGCTCAAGATCGCCGGTCACGATGGACAGGAGCGTGGTCTTCCCGCAGCCGTTGGGGCCTACGACGCCGATGCGGTCGCCCTTGACGAATTCGTAGCCGAAGGGTGAGAACACGCGGCGGCCGCCGTAGCTCTTAGAAACGCCCTTGAGCTCAAGGATCTTCTTCCCCAAGCGTCGGGCTTGGGAAGAGAAGGCGCCCATCTCCTCGGGCCGCTCCAGGGCGGCGGCCTGCATGTCGCGGATGACGCGCTTACGGCGCTCGCTCTTCGTGGCCCGTGCCCGCGCGCCGCGGTTCAGCCACTTCATCTCGATCTTCAGGATCGCCTCGCGACGGCTGTCGGCCTTCTCCAGCGCGTTCCAGCGCTCCCGCCTGGCTTCGAGGAACTTCTCGTAGTCGCCAGGATACGAATAGATCGCGCTCCGGTCGATCTCCAGGATGCGGCCGCAGGTGGCCTCGAGGAAGGCGCGGTCGTGGGTCACGAGGACGAAGGCGAAGGGCGAGGCGGCCAGCTTGCGCTCGAGGAGCTCGATGGCCTCGAGGTCCAGGTGGTTGGTCGGCTCGTCCAGGAGCACGAGCTCGGCGTCGGAGGCCAGGGTGCGCGCTATCGCCGCCTTCTTGACCATGCCGCCGGAGAAACCGTCCATGATCGTTTCGGGGCCGGGCAGGCCGAACTCCGAGAGGAGCGACGCGTAGCGCCGCTCCAGCACGAAGCCGCCCTCCTCCTCCATGCGACGCTGCAGGGTTTCGAGCGAGGCGCCGGCGGCCCCGGGCTCGGCGAGCGCATGCAAAGCCCGCTCGTAGTCGCGCACCAGGCGCACCGCCGGCGAATCATCCTCCAAGAGAAAATCAAGAAGACGCATACCGGGCGCCGCGACCGGCAGCTGCGGCAAAACAGAGACCTTGAGGCCCCGCTTCCTCGCGATAGAGCCTTCGTCAGGCTCGAGCGCCCCCGATAAGAGCCGCAAAAACGTGGATTTGCCGGCGCCGTTCCGGCCGACTAAGCCGATGCGTTCGCCTTCCTCTATGCCTAAGGAAACGCCCTCAAAGAGCGGATGGCCTATCAAAGTCTTGGAGACGCCGTCGAGAGCGATGATATTCATGGGTCTTATCACTATAGCGATAAAGCCTTAGGAGCGGCAATGATGCACGCTCGCCCGTTGTCGACCGCCGCCCTCATACGACGACTACAAACCGAACCATAAGTTTCACTAATTAAAATACATATTTCATTCTTGACACCGCGCGTGAGCCATGTTTCCATAGGAAGCTAATCGGAGTACCCATGCATAGGATACAAGAGCACCCCGTGGCCGACCGGCCGCCCCAGAGGCGAAGCGTGGCCTTCAGCTTCGACGGACAAGAATTACAGGGCCTTGAAGGCGAGGCGATCAGCTCCGCCCTCTTCGCCTGCGGCATCAAGCGCTTCTCGGAGCACCCCAAGGACGGCGCTCCCCAGGGCATCTTCTGCGCCAACGGCCAGTGCAGCCAATGCTCGCTCATCGTCGACGGCGTCATGCGCAAAGCCTGCGTCACCGCCCTCCGCGAAGGCATGGACCTCCGTACCGTACGGGGCCTACCCGAGCT
>CALKWG010000431.1 GCA_938004315.1 uncultured Spirochaetaceae bacterium | reverse complement strand
TCCGTAGATGAGCGGGTAGTCCTTGACGCGGCCGGCCGCGGCCCAGTCCTCGGGCACGACCTTCCAGTTGTCGTCGCGCATGGGCTTGATCACGCCCTGCTGCTTCTCGAACCACTTGAGCATGTAGAAGCGCAGGTCCTTGGTGGTGCTGGAGGTGACTAGCTCCAGGCGCTGCAGCTGCTTCAGGTCCAGGCCCACGCCGCGGGTCAGGTGGTTGCCGCCGCCGGCGGCGCGGTAGGAGTTGATGGCCACCGTGTAGGTCTTGGCCATGTCGAAGGGGCTTCCGTCGGCCATGGATAGGATGGTCACGCGGGAGCCGGCGGGCTTGGACACGTCCACGACGTACTTGATGCCGGCGACGCTGTCGTAATTGTAGGGGCGCACGCTGGTATCGTAGCTGTTGTAGCGGGCGTTGAAGACCAGCTTGCCTTCCTTGTCCTTGGCGAAGGACAGGAGATTGTCGTCGGCGCCCTTCATCTGGTTGAACTGATTCTGGTAGTTGAACTCCATGAACTTCTTAATCTGCTCGCCGGTCAGCTGCATGGTGTAGAGGAAGTTCTCGTACTTATACAGCGTGAACATGTCGCGCACCTTGATGGTGCCGTCGGCGGTCGTGGGCAGGTAGGCGTTCTGGTCCAGGGGGGCCGCGAAGGAGATCTGCGCGGGCTTCAGGCCCATGGTCGGGTCGTTGGTCAGCTCGAGCTGGATGCGGTGGATGAGGTCCACGAAGGCGCTGTCGCCGAAGAGGGCGTCGTCGGAATGCATCTTGCCTTCCATCTTGCCGATGGGGCGCTCGACCCAGGCGAGGAGCTCGGCTTTGGCGGGGTCGAACTTGGCCAGGAAGTCGGGATCGGCCGCTACGCCCTTCAGGGGCTTCAAGAGGCCGGAGATATCCTTACGCCAGGCCTGGGCTTCCTTATCCCAGAGGAGCTGCACCTGCACCACGGGGATGGACTGGGCGCCGGCCAAGCCGCCGTAGATCGGGACGACCTTGCCGCTGGGATCCTTCACGTCGACGTTCTTAGTCTTGGTCTCGGCGTTCCAGCCCTTGCCTTCCCAGCCCTGATGGTCGTGGCCCACGAAGACCAGGTCGAAGCCGGCCACGCGCTCGATGACCAGCTGGCTGGCGCTTTCGTTCTTGGGCGTGTCCTTGGTGGCGCCGCCGTAGGTCCAGTCGACGCCGGCGTGGAAGAGGCCGATGAGCAGGTCCGGTTTCTCCTTCTCCATGATGATCGGCACCCACTTCTTGGCGGTGTCGACCATGTCCAGGACGTCCATGCCCTCCCAGAAGGCCTTGGGTAGCTGATGGGTGATGCCCGGCTCCGTGAGGCCCAGGATCGCGATCTTCACGCCCTGGCGCTCGACGATCGCGTAGGGCTGGAAGTAGGGCTCGCCGTCGTCCTCGCGGACCACGTTGGCGCAGATGAAGGGCATCTTGAGCTCCTTCACCAGCTTATCGTAGACCGGATGCCCCGCCTCGATGTCGTGGTTGCCCACGGTGACGGCGTCGTAGCCCAGGTAGTTCAGGGTTTCCGTCCAAATATGCGGGACGTCGGTCTTCTCGAAGTTGTAGTAGTAGACCGTCGGCTGGCCCTGCAGGCTATCGCCGTTGTCCAGGAGCACGACCTCGCCGCGGGCGCGCTGCTCCTTGACCACCGTGGCCACCTGGGCCATGGAGGTGTCGAGCGGCCTACCCGTGATGAAGTCGTACGGGAATATGGCGCCGTGGATGTCGGTCGTCTCGATGAAGGTGATGGTCAGGGGGCTCTCGGCGAACTTGTCGAACTTGTGCGCGCACGAACCCAGGGTGAAGGCGATAGCCAAGGCGACGATCAACGCCGCTAGCTTGCCTACGTTCTTTTTCATAGCGATCCTCCTCTGTAGCTGACGCCGCCGCGTCCGCTCTGGCTCGCGGCGCGGTCGGCGCCCTCCCTGAACGGAAGGGCGATTAGTATACTCCTAAGCCGGCGTGAACGGAAGCGAAAAGTTAGGCGGACGTTAACTATATATGAGCGGGATTCTTAACTATTGAAGATATCGGTTGCCTCCGCCCGGCGCATCACGCGTCGCCGCCGAGCTCGGCGAGCGTATCGCGCAGATTGAACGCCGCGTCCTCGTAGCCGGGCCTCGACGATAGCGCGCGGCGGAAGAGCTCGGCCGCCTCCGCGTAGCGGCCGGCTTGGAAGCGTATGACGCCCAGGTTGTTCAGGGCCTCGGGCAGCCCGGGGGTTAGCCGTAAGGCCTCGGCGTAGCTCGCCTCGGCTTCAGCGATCCGGCCGAGCTCGTAGAGGGCGAGGCCAAGGTTGGCGTAGAGGTCGGCCGCCGGCGGGCCGAGCGCGAGCGCCTCCTCGAGGGCCGCGCGGGCGTCGCGCGCCCGGCCGGAGCGGAGGAGGGCCAGGCCGAGGTTGAAGGCCAGGTCGGCCGAGCCCGGATCCAAGGATCGCGCGCCGCGGAGGAGCGTTATCGCCCCTTCATAGTCGCCGCGAGACAGGGCCGCCTCGCCGTCCGCGGCCAGGCCATGGACGCGCTCGGGATCGCCGTCGGGCCTGGCGCGGGGCATGGGCTAGAACCCGAGCAGCCCGGGCAGGAAGACGCCGGCGCAGACGAGGCCTGCGGCGGGCAGGACGACGAGCATGAAGAGGTCGAGGGGCCAGCGGGCCTTCTTCCAGCCGGACATCGCGTTGGACAGGAATACTACGGCCACGCCGGCGATGAAGCTCATCACCGGATAGGAGAGGAACGGCGCGCGGGACGTAAGCTCGCGGAGCCAGGCCATGAAGCCTATGTCCAGGGAGTTGGAGAAGTAGACGAAGCTCACCGCGTATCCCAGGAGCACCGGCGTATAGCGCTGGTCCGAGCCGAAGAAGACGCGCAGGAACAAGAGGCCGTAGAAGTAGAGGACGAGGGCGACCGGCGAGCCCCAGCCGCCCAGGCGCCCCGCGATAAGGTCTTGGGCCTGCGGAAGGCCCAGCATGGCCAGCGCCGGCGGCGCGAGGAGGGCGAAGGCCACCCAGCCGACGACGTTGAAAATTCTCTGCCTAAGGCCGCCGACGGGCTTGGCCCCGGCCTGCGGGGTATTCGTTGACGCGTCGCCCATGATCGCTCCTTCGCCGCGCCGCCCTAGCGGACGAGCTGCGGCTTGTTCGAGATGACGCCGACGCAGCCCAAGGATCGCACCCTGGCCGCCTCGGCAGGATCGTCTATCGTCCAGGGCAGGACCGGCCTGCCGCCGAACGC
>CALKWG010000430.1 GCA_938004315.1 uncultured Spirochaetaceae bacterium | reverse complement strand
TCGGGCGCCAGGATCCAGGTCGCGGAGCTCGGGCGGCTCAGGTTACCCGCCGCGTCGCGCGCATAGGCGACCAGGTTCAGTATACGGGTGGCGTCGGTAGGCGCCGCGAAGCTCAGGCCGAGCTCCGGGTCGTAAGACGAGAAAGGCGCGCCGTCGACGCTGACGAAGACGGCGCCCTCGGCCGAAAGGCGCGGCGCCAAGGAGGAGCCGACGAAGCCCGGCGGCGGCTCGATGGCCGGCGGCTTAGGCGGCCGCCGATCGACGACGAGGCCGACGACCCGGCGGGCGGCGCCCTCCTCTATCTCGATATCGTAGCGTCGCGCCTCGCCCTGGAAAGCGACCAGGGTCACCGACCCGGCGGCGTCGATCCACGGACCGTCGGGGCCGAATCGATAGCGGCTGCCCCGGGGCGGCTCGAAGAAGACGGGGGACGGCGACGACGGAGCGAGCGACGGCGCGGCGGCCTGGGCGGCCGCCGGCGCGATGGCCCAGACGGTCAAGGCCGCCGCCAGCGCGGCGCAGGCGAGGAGGCGAAGCTGAGCCGGCGTCCCGAGCCTGCGAAGCATGGCTACTGCTTTAAGACCGACAGGATATCCTGCAGCTCCGGATCCTCGGGGTAGTAATGGGTCTTGAGCTCGGCCTCGGTGAGGCCGACGAGCTCATGGCTCATGTAGTGGATCCAGCGCTCGTCCTCGGGCTTTTGGATATCATGGAGGCGGCACCAGTAATCGGGTACGATGGGTAGGGATTCCCCGCGATAGCGGACGATCTTGTAGTCGTGCACGGCTATCTTAAGGTCCTTGCGGGGCACGCCCTTCTCAAGGATTACGTTGGCCAGGTGGTTGATGGTGCGCCCCGAATCGTAGATATCGTCGACGAGCAGCACCTTGTCGCCGTTGCGCAGGTATTCGGGGCTGTAGGTCCAGCCGTCGACCCGCACCTGCTCGCACTGGCGTACGTCGGTGTACGATCGGGCGACGACCGCCGCGTAGAAGACCGGCCGATTGTCTTTGCGGACGGCCTTGAAGTATTCGGATATGACGTTGCCGAGGTAGGCGCCGCCTCGTAGGGAGACGTAGACGACGTCGGGCACGAAGCCGTCGACGTGGATGCGGTGCGCGAGCTTCAGCGCATTATTACGCACCTGGTTATACGATATGAATTCTTTGCTCACGCGTTACCCCGTTTCATGCGATCGCTACCTATGGACGAAGGCCCGACCGCGATGGTCGGGCCCGAGCCATGCACCTCTTTACTGTAGCATCACTTGCGGACCAAGGCAAGGGTCTCCAATTTTTGGCCGGCGCGATACACCTCGAGCTGGACGCGCGAGGCCTTGGGGTCGTTGATCAGCCTATAGAAATCGGCCGCCGTAGTGACCTTGGTCCCGTTGACGGCGGTGATCACGTCGTCGCGGCGCAGGGAGAGGGCTGCCGCCGGGCTGCGCGCCACGACGCTGGAGACCGAGACGCCCCCGGCGCCGCGCGGTAGCTTCTGGGCCTCCGCCTGCTCGGGCGTCATGGCCGTGACCTCGACGCCGGGCCAGAGCTTGGAGCTGTCGGCGGCGGCGGCCTCGTTGCGCTCCTCGATCAGGACGCGCTGCTCCACGCTCTTACCGTCCCGCAGGAGCGAGAAGGTGGTCGTGGCGCCGGGCGCGAGGTCGCCGACGATGCGCACGAGCTGCTCGACCGAAGAGACCGGGCGGCCGTCGACCGCGGTGACGAAGTCGCCGGGTAAGAGGCCTCCCTTGCCCGCCGGGCCGTCGCTGAAGACGTGGGCGATGAGCGCGCCGCGCCGGTTCCCCACGCCCAGCTGGGCCAGGGTCTGGCGCTCGGAGGCCGATAGGAGCACGCCCAGCCAGCCGTAGCGGACGCGGCCGCGGGCTATGAGGTCGTCCAAGGCGCGGCGTACGTTGTTGAT
>CALKWG010000429.1 GCA_938004315.1 uncultured Spirochaetaceae bacterium | reverse complement strand
TGCACATCGGCCGCGAGGCGGTCATGGCCGACGATCCGGATCCCGGCCGCGGCGAGGCCGGGACGCTACGCGACCCGGGCTCGGGCGAGCTCGGGCGGCTGACCGCGGCGTTCATCTATTGGTCGGTCAGGGAGCGCATAGGCTGGGCGGAGGCGAACAAGCCGTTCTATGAAAAGGATATCTGGGACGATCGCGGGAGTTGGTTCCAGGCCCCGTCGATACGAGGCCTCGCGGACCTGGGCGTGACGATAGCTGCCGGAGCCTTGAGCGGCGGGGCCGCCCTGCCGGCTCTCCTAGGCGCGGCGGCGATGAACCTGGCCGACGACGCGCTCTTCGGCGCCCTCGACCTAGCCGGCGGCTATAAAGGCTGGGAGGAAGCGGGGCTTGCTTTTGGGAAAGCCGCTTTGACGCAAGCGGCAAACGTGGCGACTGCCGGAATCTTTGACGGGAGGCTGACGACGGGGCTCAAGGTTTCCGGCGGGGCGCTTGGAAACGCGGCGCTGGCTGGTACGAGGGCTACGGTCTCGGGGCTGGCGTCGAGCGCCATAGGAGCCTTCTATTGGGACGGGCAGGGCCTAGCCTGGTCCGCTGACTCCTTCTCCACCGGCGCGCGAAGCGCCTTAATCGGTGGGGCGGCGGGCGCTACGGGGAGCCTTACGAGCTCGGCCCTCGGCCGCGTCAACCTGTACGACGGCAACGGCATAGCCCTGAGCGGCTCGGTCTTCGATACCCAAGGCTTACGAAGCTTAAACGCCTTGGCCGGCGGTTTAGCCGGCCAGGCGATGAGCTATGCGCTTGGCGGCGATTTTTCGATCAATCTGGCGAACTTCAGCATGTTTGGCATCGCCGGAGCGGACGGACACGCTATAAGCGGCGGTCTCCTCGAGCTTAGGCTCAGTCGCGACGGCGCGGCCATGAGGCTAGGTTCGGGCGGGGTCGACGCGAGCCTCGCGACGCTGGCCGCGAGCGCCGGCGGCCTGGCCGAGAGCCTCAAGATCGCCTCGGCTAAGGCTTCGGCGCTGGCCGGACGGGAGCAGGGCCTTTCGACGATGAACGCCGTCAACATGCTCGGGTACACGGGCGACGCGTTCAACGAGGCCCTAGGCCGGGCGCTCTGGTCGGGACGGCTCAAGGCGGAGTACGGGGACGCGGGAGGCGATTGGGGGCGCTACGACGAATCCGATCCCGCCCGCGTCCTGATCTCCGATCGCTTATTGGGAGGCGGGACGGAGGGAGCGGCCAAGCTGGCTGCTGCGCTGGCCCACGAGGGCACGCACGCCGCCGGCAATCGTTATGAATACCTCGCGCACCGGCAAGGCTTGGCGACCTACGTAAGCCTGCTCGGGGGCTTCGGCCTAGGCGGCGACGCCGAGTTCGGCGCGGGCATGATCGCGGCCCTGGACCATGCGGCGTCCTACGATCGGAATGAGGGCGCGATCGATCGCTGGCGCGTTCGGCTCGACGGTAGTATCATGGATGACGGCGACACGGGAACGGTCCGTTTCGATGACGGACGTGCTTCGCTCGCCCTCGGCGGGGGCTTAGGAAGGCAGGCTTCTTTGGAGAAATGGCTGGCCCTGGGGCAGGGCGAAGGCTACGCCGCACTCATCAAGGCAACCGGCGCACGTTTTACCGACGGCGCATGGACTCAAGCCCTGAACATAGGCCGCGACGTGATCGAGGCGGCCTATCGCGATGGCCGGCTCAGCGAGGAGCAGTACAGGGCCATCGTCGGCGATCGGCGCGGTGAGCTGGATGTGGCCAGGCAAGAGCAGGCTCTGGCGCGACAGTATAGGATCGATTTGGCTAAGGCCGCCCGCCTCGCCGACTTGGTCGAGGCCTGGAAGCCGGCGCCCGCGATCGTGAGCTACGGTAGCGGCGCGGCCGGCGACCCATACCTGTACGCCGGCCAGGGCGCCTTGGACCAGAACGATTTCTTCCGCCGCTACGGTGCCTATGACGAAGTGGGCCCCTGCTATCTGTTGACCAAGGCCATGCCGTATCTCCTCATGAGCGCGAGCCGCGACGATATCTACGCCGCGCTTACGAGCTTGCCGACGGGTTCGGTCAACCCCAAGGACGGCGAAGTATACGACGCTATGGCCGTCTGGAATTCCTTGCAGA
>CALKWG010000428.1 GCA_938004315.1 uncultured Spirochaetaceae bacterium | reverse complement strand
ATTATTATTCCGGCGAAGCCGGGAAAAGGAGTCGATTATGGCATGGTATTGGTGGGTCCTCATTATCGTAGGCGCGGCGCTCATAGGAGCCGCGAAGATGGCCGTGTTCAAGAAGATCATGGCCAAGAAGAAGGCGGAACGGCCGGCTGAGGACGAAGACTAGGCGGCGCGGCGGCGGCCTCCCGCCGGCGCCGGCTCGGCGCCGCGCGGCGCGAAGAGCCGCCTTGCGTTACCGCGTCGAAACGTCATAAGCTCCCGCCGCGGGCCGCCGGCGCGGCCCGATCTGCTTCGTCGCGGGGGAACGGATGGATCGGTATAAGCTCGAGAACAAGGCGGCCTGGGAAGAGGCCTTCGAACGGCGCGACGCCGCTTGGTGCGCCGATTTGGAGCGGAGGCTCGCCGAGGACGGCTTACCCTTCGTGGAGCCCCCGGCCGGCGAGGCGCTCCGCGCCTTAGGCGCGCGGGGGAAGACCGTCGGCCATTTCTGCTGCAACAACGGCCGGGAGCTCATGTCCCTCATGCGGCTCGGCTACGGGCGCGGCTACGGCTTCGACCTGGCCGAGAACATGGTCGCCTTCGCCAACGCCGCCGCGGAACGCCTTGGCTTGGCCTGCGAATTCGTAGCCTGCGACGCCGCGGCTCTCGCGCCGCGCTTCGCCTCGTCGCTTGATATCGCGTTTATATCTATCGGCGCTCTTTGCTGGTTCGAGGATCTCGGCCCGCTCTTTACTTCCGTCGCCGGGGCTATGAAGCCGGGGGCGGCCCTCGTCGTCAGCGAGGTCCACCCCTTCACCAATATGCTCGCGGCGCCAGGCGAACCCGGCTATGACCCCGAGCGTCCGTCGAACTTCGTCAATCCGTACTTCTCCAAGGTCTGGCTCGAAGACGGGGGCATGCCGTACATGACCGGCGGCTCATACGCATCCAAGACCTTCACGAGCTTCTCCCACCCGCTTTCGTCGGTCTTGAACGCGGCGGCGGGAGCCGGGCTCAGGCTTAGGCGCTTCGACGAATTCGACTACGATATCAGCTCGGGCATGTTCGCCGCGCACGACGGCAAAGGCGCGCCGCTATCGTACCTGCTCGTCGCGGAGAAGGGCTGAGCCGGGCGGCTTAGTCGCCGAGCTTCGCGCCCCCGAACGAGGCCAAGGTCGCCAGGAGCTCGCGCTCGACGACGGGCTTACCCAGCGCGGCGTCCATGCCGGCGGCCTTGAACGACTCGAGGCTGTCCTTCAGCGCGTATCCGGTCACGGCTATGATATAGCCTTGATAGCCGCGTTCGCGCAGGCGCGAGGCGCACTCGAGGCCGTTCATGACGGGCATCTGTATATCCATAAGGACGGCGTCGTAGGCGCGCGCCTCCGCCTTGCGCAGCGCCGCCTCGCCGTCCATGGCGCTATCGGCCTCGTAGCCGGCCCGGGCCAGGAGCCGCGTCAGCATCATGACGTTGACCGCGTTGTCCTCCACGACGAGCACGCTATGTATCGCCCGATCCGAGCGCTCGGCGGCGTCCGAGGCGTCTTCGCGCGCCGCCGGTTCGATTCCGTCCCGGCTCCCGCCCGCCCTCTCGGGAAGGGGGGCGTCAAGGCTTAAGGCGAAGCGGGATCCTCGCCCCAGCTCGCTCTCGACGTAGAGCTCGGCGCCGATGAGAATTGCTAGCTCGCGCGCGATGGACAGCCCCAGGCCGCTGCCCTGATAGCGCTTCGTATAGCCGCTATCGAGCTGGGTGAATTTCTCGAATATATGATCGAGCCTCTCGGCCGGGATGCCGATGCCGGTGTCGGCGACCGATAGCTCTAAGCCGCCGCCCGCCAGGCGCTCGGCGGCTACGCGTATACGGCCCCGTTCGGTGAACTTGACGGCGTTACCCGCCAGGTTCGAGACGATCTGCGTCAAGGCGAGCTCGTCGCTCATGATACTACGGACGTCGTCGCCGATCGTGATCTCGAAATCGAGCCCCTTGGCCCGAGCCTGCCGCTCATACATGGCGCGTATCGACGCCATGAATCTCCTCATGTCGACGGGTACGAGCTTAACGGAGCGCTTCCCGGCTTCGATGCGGGCCAAGTCGAGGATATCGTTCACGATGGCCAGGAGCGTCTCGCCCGACGCGCTGATAAGCTCGAGATATTGGC
>CALKWG010000427.1 GCA_938004315.1 uncultured Spirochaetaceae bacterium | reverse complement strand
GGCAAGAAATCCCTTACCAACTAAGCGATAGGAGACGCGGCGAGGGGGCCGCGAATAGCTCGGCGGCCTTGGCCGAGAAGCTGGCGGCGCGGCCGCTGACGGTGAAGCCCTCCGAGGCTAGGATGGCCGAAGGCAGCTCGAAACGCAGGGCTATCTCGTAATCGCCGAAGGCGACGCGCACGAACTCGACGAGCTCGGGGGCGGCCGAAGGCGAGTCGCCGCCGAGAGCCAGGCCGAGCGTCCTCCTGCCTGAGGCCTCTTGGTAAACGGCTTTCTCACCCGCGGGGTCGAAGAACGACGCCAGGGCGGCCACGCTCGGGAAGCTTAAGGAGGCCCGTATGGTGAAGCGGTCGGAGGCGTCGGAGCGCGACCATGAGGCCAGGCTGCCGCCGGCTCGCCTAGCAGCTAGTTCAAGCTCGTCGCGGCCGACGGGAAGGGGCAGGTAGGCCGCATTTTCGCCGAGCCGGCCGAGCTCGCCCACGGCCGAGGCGACCGTGTAGGTAAGCTCGAGGCGGACCGAGCCGTCGGCGGCGATCCGCGCGTCGCTGGCGACGCCGACGCAGGAGGCCAGGGCTATGGAGAAGGCCGCGCAGGCGGCTATGGTCGAGATGCGAAAACCCCGATGGCGATTCATAGCGCGAATTCTATCGGAAAACGGGCGAACTGTCCATGCCGGAGGGGCTAGTCGAAGCGCTCGCTGGCGATTTGGGAATCGTGGATGCGCAGGGAGAAGTCGTTCTCGATGCTGGCCAGGGCCTTGCGCATAACCGACTCCCCGAACTCGGCCGAGTTGGACACCAGGGCCGCGCCGAGTTGGGCGAAGCGCAGGGATTCCTGCAGATCGGTCTCGGCGCAGGACAGATGAAAGCGTATCCTCATCCTATCTTTGATAGACTTGACGATGCGCCGCTTATCCTTGATTGACGACGTTTCAGGCAGTTCGATGAGGAGCTGGAACATCGAGACGATCACGGCAGCTTCTTACCTAAGATGCCGGCTAGCTCCGCCCGGCCGGTGGGCCTATCGGCTAGAGCGCCCCTGGCGTCGCCGACGCCTTCTCCTTCTGAACGCTCGTCGCGTAGCCACGCCGCGGCCGCCCAGGCCAGGAGCAAGGCTATCGTCGCGGCGAGCGCTTCGGATAGACCGCGCGCCTTATGATAGCCTTTGAGCGAGAACCACAATTCGACGCCGGAGCCGGCAAGGTAGGCCCCGTCGGCCGGGTAGTATGAAGGACCGACGACGCTGCGCTCCTGCCCCTGGCGCCTGAGCGCCAGGGCGTCGACCAGGCGCGGATCGGGTAGAGCCGGCGATTCGGCGATGAGCGCCGCAGCCGATTGCCGACGCTCGAACTCGGCGCGGGCATACGAAGGCAGGACCAGGCCGTCGCTCAGCGACGATACGAGTACGAGGATGGCGAACGCGACGCCGAAGCGCCAGGGCCGCTTCCCGCCGCGGGGCTCGCCTGAGCGAGCGTCGGTCATGGCGAGGGCCCTCGTCGCCCTGAGGAGCCTGAGCGAGGAGAAGGCGGCCAGGGCGGCGCTCGAACTCTGTATGCTCGAAAGGCCGCGCACGGCGGCGGCCTGGAAGTCCGCCGTAGCCCAGCCTATGAGAAGCGGCGCCGAGACGAAGGCGAGGGGT
Organism: uncultured Spirochaetaceae bacterium; assembly: GCA_938004315.1. Lineage (GTDB taxonomy): Bacteria > Spirochaetota > Spirochaetia > Treponematales > UBA12059 > DAIPLR01. The sequence continues at coordinate 10,242 of CALKWG010000427.1, read as the reverse complement.
ACGATAGAGGACAGGCCTGAGAGCAGCAAGGCTCCGGCTCGCTGCCTCCGCGGGCGCGCGTCCCCGCGGGGCGCGCATATGGCGAACGCCGCCGCGAAGGCGAATTCCGCCGAGAAGATGAGGTCGAAGATGCCCAGGGCCAGGGCGAAGTAGGTCCTCAGGCGCCAATCGCCGCCGGCCGCCGCGGCCGCGCCGCCGATCGCGACGATGGCAACGCTCCCTAGAGCCGCCAGCCCTAAGGCGCGTTCGAGGGGAGCTTCGTGTGCCGAGCCGCTACGGCGCTTCTCAAGCAAGGGAGCCATGGGCTAGAATACTATACCTTGGAATCGAGTATGAAAAGTGCCGGAACGGGCGATAAGGCTATTATCCTCGTCTTAGCCCTCGCCTATGCGGCGATTAGTCCCCTGCCGTCGACTGCGCAGGGACGCGGCCAGCCGGCCCCCCTGCCCGAGGATCCGCCCAAGGCTTTCTTTTCAAGCGAGCTGGGCGACGCGGAGGTCGAGCTCCTTATCGAGGGGCTCTGGGAGGCGTCGCTACGCAGCGCCGCCGGTTTTTCATCGGGTCCGAGCGGCACGTTCTTCAATGCTTCGCCCCTCCTCTTCACGCAACGGCCTGACCTCTATCTCCTCCTTACCTTCATGGAGCGCTGGTGGTTCGAGGCCGCCGTGGCCGAGGAGCTGGAGCGTTCCCGCTTCGCCCTAGGCTTCGCAGGCGGCGACGACGATACGATCAAGGAAGCGCGCCTGGGCAATAATGGTATTACGATGGCCGACTACCCCTACCTGGCCTTCGGCGCGCCCCTGGGAGCCTTCGGCGCCAGCCTCAGGGCGGAGCGCGGCGACGCCCACTTCGACGCCATGGTCCGCTGGGACGGCCTTTCATGGCGGTCGCGACGCTTCTTCGGCCTTGGCGAGAGCCAGGAAAGCGAGATCAGGCCCGAGGCCTTCATACGCGGGCGGAGCTTCGTCCTGCCGCACCCGAACGTCGAGGGCCTGCGGCTCTACGACGTCGTCGCCGGGACGCCGCGGCTCCTGGCGCCCGACGAGTACGGCGCCTCGGCCGCGCGCGGCACCGTGCTTTTAAACGCGGCGCCGCGGGGGACGTTATATGCGTATTACCTAGTCGGGGGGGGTGAACCACTCGCCCCTGCTCCGAGTGACGAACTTCCAGCGCTACCGGGCTTGAAACTCTTTATGCTTTACGATCGCGGCGAGTCGCCTATACCCGAGCGCGAAGCCTTAAACCTCTACGCCCTGCCGCAGGGCGCTGCCGGCGACGAACTCTTCGTCCGCTCGCTGGCTTCGGGGCTGCCTGATCTTGACTATGTAGTCGAGCGGGTAGGGGACGGGCTCGTGCAGGTGACGTTCGTCAGTGGCCCGATACTTGACGAACGCGATCCTGAATACCTTCGCCCCTTCGAGGCCTCGGGCGACGCCCCCTGGGTGTATCTCGATCCCCCCGCTCCGGGAACCGCCCCAGAATATCCGGCCGGCTCGGGCTTCGCCATCGTGTCGCGCGGCTTCATTGCGCTCTCGGCGCTCTCGATAGAGGCGAACGCCGTCGCCGGGACCGTAAGCCTTACGCGCGACGGGGTGCCGAGCCTGGACTTCGACCATGACGCGAAGAGCGGCGCGCTCACCCTGTATCCCCCGCCCCGCGCCGGCGAACGCATCGAAGTCCGCTACGCCGTGGCCAGCCAGGATCGCGACGACGGCGGCATCGTGTTCGGCGCCGGGACGCGCTTCCCCTGGCTGGGGCTCGAGTGGGCGCTGGCCGCCGGCGGCCGCTGGTCCCTGCCCGGCCAGGCCTACGCGGAGGGCGGCGAGCTCAGGCCCGGCTGGGCTGGGCTGTCCGCCGAGGCGCGCTATGCGAACGACGGACTTTCGTTCAAGGCCGACGCCTTCCTACGCTACGGCCGCGAGAGCGCCGCTTCGGTCTATCGCGCCGCGGGCATGGAGGAGGGCGACGCCAAGTCGCCGTTTAGATTACTCGACGCTCCGACCGACGTGATCGCCGCCGGCGCTCGCGCCGATGAGCTGCTCGACGCCTTCCCCGAGCGCATGAAGCCCTTCCACGCCCAGGGACAGGCGAACTACGCCCTCAAAGCCGAAGCGGGAAGTGCGCCTCCGGCCTCTATCAAGCTCGTCCGCTACGTCGAACCGGTCCCTATCGCGGCTTTTAACGAGTTCGCGTTCTTCGTGCGCTTCGAAGGCGCCGCGCCGGACGGGAAGAAGCTCACGGTCCGCATCGACGACGGGAGTGACGGCCCCGGCGGCGCCGGGCTTTCGCTACGCATCGACGATATGTCCGATCTGGGCGCCGGCTGGGCCCTCGTTACGCTCAGCTTAAACCCGGCCTTGCCGACTATCCGGATAGAGCGCGCCGACGGCGGCGTCGTTAACCTCGTTACCGGTAGCTTTGACCCCTCCGCGCCGGTTTCGCGCATCTTGATAGCGGTCGAAGGACTATCCGCAGGCGATGTCGTCTGGATCGACGAACTGCACCTGGCCGAGCCGCGCGGCGGCCTCTCGGTCCAGGGCTCGGCGGACTTGGCGCTCGGCGCCCAGAAGCCCGCCGACCGGGCCACCGGCCAAGCCTACCTGACGCTCGGCGCCCGCGGCCAGCTAGCGGCCTCCGGCGGCGATGAGCAGCTTCCCCTCGGCGAGTATACGGGCGGCTCCGTCGTTGGCAGCGCCGAGGCCGGCTTCAGTATTGGGCCGAGCGCTTGGATCCTTCGCGCCGCGCCGCGCTACGCCGACGGCGAGGCGAGCTTCGCCGCCGGCTACGCCCTCTACCTACCGCGCCGCGGCGCCCCGAGCTTCATCTACGACGAGTTCAGCCGCGACGCCGCCTTAGGGCTCTATGCCCGTGAGCTCGGCGCCGGCTTGAGCCTGGTCGACGGAGCGCTCAAGGCGAGCGCGAGCGCGAAGAGCCAGGAACAGGCGAAGCGCTTTAACCAGAGTTGGACGACCGCTCTCGGCTGGGCGACGAAGCTGCGGCTCGAGCTCGGCGCCTCGCTCATCGCGCCCTTGTCGCCGCTCGATAGGGCGGGCCTGGGCGAGGCCTGGCTCCGATCCTGGGAGCTGGCCGTGCCCCTGCCCGAGGCCGAGGCGTCGGCGCGGCAACGGAGCCTCTCGGCCAAGGCCGGGCTCTTCGGCGATACCCTGCGCTTGAACGCCGCCCAGGATTACGCCAAACCGAATCAGGCCGCCGCCCAAGAGAGCGGCTCAGGCGGCGCCGCGTTCGGCTACGGCTTCAAGCTCGGACGCCTGGTCCTACGCCCAAGCTATGAACGCTCAACGCAAGCGCGCAGGTCTCATGATAGCCCGGATCTGGCGGGAGACCTGGCGGCTTGGGCCGACTCCGCCGCGCGCCTCGGCGAGCTATGGGGCGCAGTACCGATCTACGAATTCTGGGATCCAGACCTCGCCGAGCTCTGGGCGAATTCTTCGGCAGCCTACGCCGTAGCCTCGCACCGCTCGAGCGCGGGCGCTTCGCTCTCTCGGCCTATCGGCTTCGGCCTCATGGACCTCTGGGCGCCGAGCGAGGCCTCGGCCTCCTACGCCCGGCTCCTGGAGCGCTCAGGCGACCAGACGAGCGACGCGGGCGTCACGAGCCTGGCGCTGCGCCACGGGGCGGCCAACCTTTTCGGTCGTAACGGCGCTCGGCCGACCCTGGCGTCGGTCGAGTTCGATGAATACGGCTCGAACGCGGAGCTTAAGCTGACGCGCTTCGCCTCGGACGGCGCCGTCCTGCCGTCCTTGAGCCTAAAGCACGCCGCCTCGTTCGAAGGCGCCGGAGGATGGAATCTCTCGCTCTCAAACCGCTTCTTCTGGGAACGCACCCGCTCGGCCGAGCGCTGGAACGACGGCCTGGGGGCGCGCCTGGTCACCCGGCCGGATCGGACCTGGTTCTCCCGCTTCCTGTCCTTGGTCCTACCGCTCGGCTCCGAGGAGGGTTCGGCGGCTAAGCCCGGGAGCGTCGGCGCATGGCTACAGGAGGTCTGGCGGCGCGAACCGGCCCTGCGGGATAGTTATAGCCTGGAGCTCAAGCTCGGCTCTACAGGGGGTGACGCCTCGCCATGTACCCTGGGCTTCGACCTCGGCTATGAGACCCGCGTCATACAGGCGGGAGTACTGTCCTTCGGCTTCTCGGCTAAAATCGGCGCCGAGTACCGAGCGCCGATAAGCCAAGGCTTGGCCTACTGGGGTGGTAACTACGAGCTTACCCTCGACGGCCGGGTGAGCTTTTAACGTCCGCTGCCGCCGGCCTGCGGCCGAGCGCCGCCGCCCGCCGCCGGCCCTCAGCTATCGGCCGCGGCTTGACAGGTATTTAGCGCCTGCCTATAGTCGTTTCACTATGAAACGACGACTCGTAACCAGCGCCCTTCCCTACGTCAACAACGTGCCGCACCTGGGCAATCTAATACAGGTTCTGTCCGCCGACGTCTTCGCCCGCGGTTGCCGGCTGCGCGGCTACGAGACGCTCTACGTCTGCGGCACCGACGAATACGGCACCGCCACCGAGACCAAGGCCTTGGAGGAGGGCGTCAGCCCCGCCGAGCTCTGCGGCCGCTTCCACGAGATCCACAAGGGCATCTACGAGTGGTTCGGCATCGCCTTCGATAAGTTCGGGCGCACGAGCACCCCGAGGCAGACCGAGATCGTCCAGGGCCTCTTCAAGGACCTGGACGCCGCCGGCTTCGTCAAGGAAGAGACCATCGAGCAGCTCTTCTGCGCCTCCTGCGACCGCTTCCTGGCGGATCGTTACGTGCGCGGCGCCTGCCCCCACTGCGGCTACGCCGACGCCCGCGGCGACCAGTGCGAGAGCTGCGGCAAGCTCCTCGACCCTACGGAGCTCAAAGAGCCCAAGTGCTCCACCTGCGGCGCCGCCCCCGCCCCCCGCGAGACGAAGCATCTCTATATAGACCTGCCGGCCATACGCCCGCGCCTGGAAGCCTGGATCAAGGACGCCAGCGTCAAAGGCTTCTGGGCGAATAACGCCATCCAAATGACCCAAGCCTGGATACGCGACGGCCTTAAGCCCCGCGCCATCACGCGCGACCTGAAGTGGGGCATTCCGGTGCCCAAGCCCGGCTTCGAGAACAAGGTCTTCTACGTTTGGTTCGACGCCCCTATAGGTTATATATCTATCACAGCTACTGCTGGCGACGAAAAGGGCTTCGATTGGCGCGCCTGGTGGCAGAGCCCCGAGGACGTGGAGCTCTTCCAGTTCATCGGCAAGGATAATATCCCCTTCCATACGGTCATCTTCCCGAGCACCCTCCTAGGCTCCGGCGGGAAATGGACCATGCTGCACCACATGTCCAGCACCGAATACCTCAACTACGAGGCGGGTAAGTTCTCCAAGAGCAAGGGCGTGGGCGTCTTCGGCACCGACGTCATGGAGACCGGCATCCCCGCGGACGTCTGGCGCTTCTATATCTTCTATAACCGCCCTGAGAAAAGCGACTTCACCTTCACCTGGAACGACTTCATGGAGAAGGTCAACGGCGAGCTCATCGGGAACCTCGGCAACCTAGCCAACCGCACCCTGTCCTTCGTGCAGCGCTTCTACGACGGCGCCATCCCCGCGGGTAGCCCCGACGAGGCCTTCTGGGCCGAGGTACGCGCGCTCGAGGCCGAGGTCGCCGAGCGCCTCGAGCGCGCGGAGCTCCGCGACGCGCTCCGTACCGCCTTCCAGATCGCCGATATCGCCAACAAGCGCTTCCAGGCGACCGAGCCGTGGAAGGCCAGGACGGCCGAGCCGGAGAAGGCGGCGAGCCTCCTTTCGGACCTCTGCTACGTCCTCCGCGACCTGGCGGTGATCATGCATCCCTACATGCCGCAGGCTATGGACAAGCTCGCTTCGTTCTTCGGCCTCGGGGTCGGGCCCGGCGCGCTGTCGTGGAAGGATCTGGGTAAGCTCGAGGGCCTCGCGCGCGTCGAGGGGACGGCGGTGCTCTTCCAGAAGCTGGAGGCCGACAAGATAGCGGAGCTGCGCGATCGATACTCCGGCTCCCAGAAAGAACGCGCCGAGCGCGACGCCAAGGCGGCGGCGCCGACGGGCGTCCCGCCGGCAGCCCCCGCGCCCGCCGCGGCTCCCGCCGCGCCGAAGGAAGCCCCCGCCCCGAAGCCCGCTCCCTACGCGGGGCTGCCCGTCGAGGAGCGCTTCAAGAAGCTCATCGACCTCCGCGTCGCCGAGATCGTCAAGATCGAGCGCCACCCCAAGGCGGACAAGCTCTATATCGAGACTCTGAACGACGGAAGCGGCCAGGAGCGCGTCATCGTCTCGGGCCTGGTGCCTTTCTACAAGGAGGAGGAGCTCCTCGGGAAGCGCATCATACTCGTCAACAACCTGAAGCCGGCCAAGCTGCGCGGCACCGAGAGCCGCGGCATGCTCCTGGCCGCCAGCGTAAGCGGCGAGGGCGGCAAGGAGACCGTGGAGGTCCTGACCGCGCCCTGGGCGGAGCCGGGTACCCGCGTCGTACTGGCCGGCCAGGACCCGAGCGTCCCCGCCGAGTCCGAGATCGACGTCGATGCCTTCTTCTCCGTACCCATCCGGGCGGAGGCGAATAAGGCCATGGTCGGCGCCCTGCAGCTCGAGGCCGCCGGCCTCGGCCTGGCTACCGCGGTCGTGGCCCAGGGCGAGGTAGGCTAGGGCGATCCCGCCCGGCTAGTATGAGCGCCTCGAATTCGGCAGGCGGCGCGGCCGCCGGCTTCATGCAGTCCCGCTTCTGGGCGCGCTTCAAGGCCCGCTTCGGCTGGTCGCCGTTCGAATTCGAGCTTGAAGGCGGGCGCCGGCTTTCGGTGCTCGTGCGCCGCCTGCCGGCAGGCTTTAGCTTCGCCTACGTGCCGCACGGCCCCGAGACCCCTGAGTCCGCCGCCGCCGATGGCGACTATTTAACGGCGGTCGCGCGCGCCGTAGCGCCTCGGCTGCCGCCTCGTTGCCTCTTCCTCCGTTTCGACCCCGGCTGGATAAGCTCCGCGGAACTCCCGCGCCCGAGCTACGTGCCGCCGCTCCTCAAGGCCGCCGACGTACAGCCGCCCGATACGGTGATACTCAGCCTAGCAGGCGGCGAGGACGAGCTCCTGGCGGGCATGAAGCCCAAGTGGCGCTACAACATACGGCTCGCCGCCAAGCGGGGCGTCGTCGTGACGGAGGAGGGCGCGGCCGCCCTCGACTCCTTCTATGAGCTCTACAAGGCTACTTCGAAGCGCGACGGTATCGCGCTGCATCCGATCACGTACTATCGCGCGCTCTTCGACGAGGCCGCGTCGTCCGCCCGCGCCGACGGCGAGCCGGAGCCCGCGCTCAAGCTCTGGGTCGCCAGGCACGAGGGCGAGGCGATAGCCTCGATCATCACTCTCTTCTACGGCCAAGAGGCCGTCTATCTCTACGGGGCTTCCAGCGACGAGAAGCGTAGCCTTATGCCCGCCTATGCCTTACAATGGGAGGCGATACGGGCCGCGAAGGCGGCGGGTTGTTCCTTCTATGATTTCTTCGGCATCCCACCGGACGATGACCCCAGCCATCCCATGCACGGGCTGTATCGCTTTAAGACCGGCTTCGGCGGTGACGTCGTCCGCTACCCGGGCGCCTGGGACTATCCGCTCCATAGCCCGGCCTACGGCGCCTTCAGGCTCGCCGAGGGCGCCCGGCTCTTTTGGCATAAAAAGATTAAAAAGACCGTCGTACGGTTACGGAGGCGTAGCGGCGACGGCGAAAGGACCTGACCATGATCCCCGCCCTTTTGACCCTCGTCGCGCTCGCGGTCCTCGCGACGGCGACCTTGGCCGCACTGTCTCGCACGCCGGCCGGTTGGGCTACCCCGGGTACCGGTCTCCTTATCCGGGCCGCCAAGGCTTTGAAGAAGCTCGAAACCGGTACCCTCGACCTTGAGAAACGACGCGCCCTCGTGCGCTCGAATATCGCCCTCGTCGACGGGCGGCCGAACCCCAAGGACGGTATCAAGGCGCAGGACCTGACCCTGAGCTTGGGGGCGCGGGAGGTGACGGCTAGGCTGTACCTACCCGCGTCGGGCCTTCCTCGCGCGTTCATCCTCTACTACCACGGTGGCGGCTTCGCCATGGGTTGCGTCCAGGCGAACGACCGGCTCGTCCGCGATCTATGCTGCGCCGCCGACGCGGGCGGCCTGTCGCTCGAATACCGGCTGGCGCCCGAGCATCCTTTCCCCGCCGCGCACGACGACGCCCTCGACGCCTACGCCTGGGTCGTAGAGGCCATGGCCGCCGGCCGCCTACCCAAGGCCCCCGTCGTCCTTTGCGGCGACTCGGCCGGCGGCAACCTGGCGGCGTCGACCTGCATCGCCGCGCGCGACCGGGGCCTGCCCATCCCGGCGGCTCAGATCCTTCTCTATCCGGTGACCGATTTCTCGCGCATGGATACCCCCTCGTACGAAGCCTACGCCGACGGCTATATGCTGACCAAGGCGGAGATGGAATGGTTCCGCGACGCCTATATGCCCGATCTCAAGGCTTGGTCGAATCCCCGCGTGTCCATCCTCCTTACCGAGGACTTACGCCGGCTTCCGCCGGCCTTGATCATGACGGCCGGCATGGATCCGCTACGCGACGAGGGCGAGGCCTACGCCAAGCGCTTAGCCCAGGCCGGCGTCCGCGTCGAGGCGCGACGATACGTCGGGCGGGTGCACGGTTTCGCGCAGATGGGCCGCTTCGTCCGCGTCGCCCGCCGCGTGCCGGCCATAGCCGCGGCCTTTATTAGGTCTTGCCTTTCAGGCAGCGCGTAGGCGGGCTTGCGGCCCCGGGTCACAGGCCATAGACTAGGTACATGGAGGTTCCAAGGTGAGTCCTTTCCTCGGCATCCTGATATCGATAGCGGTGGCCGTCGGCATGGAGGCGGTCGCCTGGCTCGAGCACAAGTACATCATGCACGGCTTCCTTTGGGTTTGGCATGAGGACCACCATAAGCCGATCAGGAAGGGCCTGCAGCTAAACGACCTCTTCGTCTTCCTCTTCGCGCTACCCAGTTTCCTATGCATCTTCCTCGGCCTGCTCTACGGCATCGCGTTCCTGCCCTACGTCGGCTACGGCATGGCCGCCTACGGACTAGGCTACACGCTTTTTCACGACATCATGTTCCACAAGCGGGTGAAGTGGCTCAAGATCAAGGGGAAGGGGCCTTACTTCGAGGGCATCATCGCGGCCCATCGCCTGCACCATAGGACGAATGAAAAGGACGGCGCCCTGTCGTTCGGCTTCCTCTACGCGCCGAAAGCCTATCGGGACCCCGCTACCTGGCCGCCTAAGTAATCGAGCCAATTTCAAAAGTCGGTTACTTTTGAAATTGGCTTTGCGATTGCTTGCGTTTGCTTTGCAAACGCTGCGCCCAATCGCGAATTTCTAGGTAGCTCTTTCAAAACTCACTGAGTTTTGAAAGAGCCTCAGTCATTCAAGCAAGTTGAACGTTTGCCTTTTCAAAAACCTCGACCGCTGGTATACTCATCATATTCACCTCGCTAAGGATGTCATATGAGCGCCAATCCCTTACTTGATTTTTCTGATCTTCCCCGCTTCGCGGAGATTAAACCGGAGCACGTTACCCCGGCTATCGATAGCCTCGTCGAGGAGGCCAAGGCGGCCGTCGCCGCCGTCACGGCCTTAAGCGACGAGCCCGCTTGGGAGAACGTCGTCCAGCCCGTCGTAGACGCGACCGAACGGGTCGAGCGCGCCTGGGGCGCGATCGGCCACCTCTACGCCGTGGTCAATACGCCCGAGCTCAGGGCCGCGTATAACGAGAACGTCGCCAAGATATCGGCTTTGTTCTCGGAGATCGGCCAGAACCTGGCCCTCTACGCCAAATATAAGGCCCTGGCGGCCCGCCCGGATTTCGGCTCTTGGCCCCTGGCGCGCAGAACGAGCGTGCAGAACGCCCTGCGCGATTTCCGCCTGGCCGGCGCCGAACTTAAGGACGAGGCTAAGAAGCGCTTCGCCGACATCGAGAACCGGCTGGCCGAGCTCGGAGCTAAATTCTCGGAGAACGTGCTTGACGCCACCGACGCCTTCGCCCTCTACGTCGACGACGCTAAGGAGCTGGACGGCGTGCCCGAGGACGTGCTCGCCTCCTACCGGGAGGCCGCCAAGGCCGACGGTAAGGGCGGCTATAAGATCACCCTCCAATTCCCGTCCTTCGGCCCCCTCATGCAGTACTGCTCCAACCGCGCCCTGCGCGAGAAGCTCTACGAGGCCAACGTCAAACGAG
>CALKWG010000426.1 GCA_938004315.1 uncultured Spirochaetaceae bacterium | reverse complement strand
GACGCTCGCGCAGGCTATACGCGCGGCCACGGGCGGGGACCTGGGCTAAGGCGCCTTAGGCGGGCTCACCGCCTCGGCCAGGCCGGGGGCGGCGCGTAGGGCGCGGATACGTATGGCCGGCACCGTGAAGCTCATGCCGCGGTCGGGATCGACGTACGGCCGCTCCTCGATGACGCCCGTAGCCTCCCAGCGGCTGTACTCGGGCGGCGGCGGCCCGTCGGCCTCGGCCACGAAGCCTATGAAGTAGGCGTGCTCGTCGCAGCAGGTAACGAGCTTGCGGCCTAAGAGGAACTCCCCCGGGCCCAGGCCCTCCTGATACAGGACGAAGCCGCCTAGGCGGATCTCGCGGCCGTAGTAGGACGCCCGCCTCTCGTAGATCTCGTCGTAGGCCAGGGTAAAGGTCTCGTCGTCTATCGTGATAAGGCCGGTCTTCGGGGGGACGAAGCTAGGGGCCGGCCCGGCCTGGGCGGCCGCGCGGAAGAACTCGTCGGCGCGCGCGTTCCCTATATCGGCAGGCCGGGGAAGCGAAAGCCCGTCATCCTGCGGCGCGGCCGCTGGCTTGAGCCGCGCGTCGGCCAACCCGCCCGCGGACGAGAAGGCCTTAAGCCCATAGCCTAGGACCAGGGCCAACACGACCGCGGGGATAAGGAAGAGGGACCAGGAGGCCTGGCGCGCGCTTGGGCCTTCCGTCCGCCCGTCGCGCTCCCGTCCGAGCCTCGATCCTTCTACGCTTTCGTCCAGCCTATCGATCATCGCCGCGCCTCCGCGCTTAAGATGCCAGAAAGCGAGGCTTTATACTACGAGGGCGCCCGATCACGGCCGTCCTACTCGTCTTTCCAGGTCGCGGAGCGTCCCGCGCCGGCCGAGGACATCCTCCAAGGCGGCGATAAGTTCGGCGGCGCGCGCTCCGCGGGCCGACGCGGAGACGAGCGAGGCCGCCGCCGCGTCGAACTCGCCGGGACGGAGCCTCGAAGCGGCCAGGGCCAAGGCGGCGCGCGCGGCCCCGCTCCGGCCGAGGGCGGGAACGAGGCCCGCCGCCGCGATCATCGCCGCGCCGACGCGTTCAGGGGCGGCCTTGGCGCGAATCGACCAGCTCATCAGCTCGCTTAAGGATGCGGCGTCAAGCCCGTTACGCAACGCGGCCCCGGCGGCCACGAAGAACTCGGGCGCCTGGGCGGTCGGCGGCCAACCGGTCCCTCGGAGGAGGGCGGCGAGCTCGATCCATCGGGCCAGGTCGAGCTCCAGAGCCGCCACCAGGGTCTCCGGATCGACGCGCTTGGCGGCCGCCTCGCGGACGCGCAGCATGATCGCCCCGAGGGGGACCCCGGCCCCGGCGGCGCGCTCGGCCATGGCCGCGAGGGCCTCGCGGGCGCCGGCGAAGCGGGCCGCCTCCGGGGAGCCCGACAGCCACGAGGAGAACTCGGCCGGACCGACGTTCAGTCCCTGGGCGACGCCGGGGCGCGGCGCCTCGGCGGGACCTCCGGCGGGTTCGCCGGCCCGCTCGCGCAGCTCGTCCCCGCCGGGCGCCGGCGCGGTAGGCGCCTGACCGGCGCCTCCGCCTCCGCCCGGGCTACGGGCTTGCGCGGAGGGAGACGTGACGGCGATCGCCGCGGCTATGAGCGCGAGCAAGATCGGGCGCGCCCGGCGCGCCGAGGCGCCTCGGCGAACGGCGAAGCTACGCATCATGCCCTCCTTCATAGCGACAGATAGGACGCCCTGCCGCCGAGTCCGTCGTCCAAGGCCCGCGGCGCCGCCGGGTCGACCACCCAGGTCTCGCCGTCGATGATAAAGTTATAGAAATATCCCTGACCCTTCCTGAGCGGGATCGTAACTTCCCATTCGCCGCTTCGGGGATTCTTCGATAGGCGTACGCTCTCCGCGTCCCAACCGGTGAAATCGGCCGCGAGGCTCACGCTGCGCGCCTCCGGCGCGGCGAGCACGAAGCGTACCATGACCGTATCGCCCCCCCGCCCTATCGCCACGGTGAGCAAGGATGAGACGACGGCCACCAAAGCCGCCGCGGCCAAGGCGGGCGCCCAACGCGGGATTCTGGCGCGCATCGTCCCGGGCCGCCGGGTCGGCCGGGCTCCGCCCACGGCCGCCATCGCCGCCTCGACGCTCCGCTCCGCCGCGGCGCGATCGCGCGGGAAGAGCTCGGCGACGGCCTCGACCTCGGGATCCGGCCCCTCCGTCGAGCGGCCCTCCGGCCCTAGCCCGCCGGGTTCATATCCTTTCATACTTGGTACTACCTCCCTTCGGCGGCGTCGGTTGCTCAAGTTTCGATAATATCGAGCCTAATTCCTTCCGCGCCCTGAACAGGCGGCTCTTCACGGCCTCCGGCCCCAGCCCGAGGGCCTGGGCGACCTCGGCTACCGAGAGGCCGCCGAAATAGTACAGCTCCACGACCTTCCTCCCCGCGCCCGGGAGCGCCGCTACGGCGCGGAGGAGGGCCTCGCGGCTCAGCGCGGCCATGGCGGCCGCCTCCGTCTCGGCCGCCGCCCCGCGCTCCTCGGCCTCGACCGCCGCGCGAGGCGCGGCCCGCTCGCTCAACTCCGTACGCTTGGCGGCGGCGGCGGCGCGGGTCTTCACGCGGTTCGCCGCGATGCCGAAGACCCAGGCCTTGAAGGAGCGGGACGGGTCGTAGCGCTTAAGGGAGCGGTAGGCGCGGATGAAGGTATCCTGCACGGCGTCCTCGGCCTCGCCTTCGGAGCGGAGCCTGGACAGGCAGAAGCGATAGAGCGCGTCGCCGTGCCGCTCCATGAGGGTTCGGAACGGGCGGACGTCGCCCGCGATGATGAGGCCTACGAGCTCGGCGTCGCCCTCGTCTTCAACCATATCTCGCCACGATAGCACGTAGCATACGACATTTCAGCGCAACCGGCACGCGCCCCCCCGGGTATATAGGGCGTACGCCGAGCGAATTCGACGTACCTAGGAGGGTCTTATGAGGAAGTTCGTAGCTATCGTCGCATGCCTGGCCATGGCCGGCGCCGCGTTCGGCTTAGGCGCACGTCAAGCCATGACGGAGGAAGAAGCCCTGGTGGCCATAGATCAAAAGGTCGCCGAACTCGGCCTACGGCTCGAAGAGGCCCAGGCTGCCGAACAGGCTTTCATGGCCATCGCCCAGGCCGGCGTTCGCATCAGGGAAGCGCTCAGGATCGTCAACGAAGGCTTGGAAGACGGGCTCCGCCTGAGCGAGATGAACCAGATAGCCGTCCGCGCGCGCGAGCTCCGGGGCGAAGGCCTCGCCGAGGGCAAGGTCGAGGAGGCGCTCCGCTCGATGACCAGGACGATGACGCAGGAGCGCGTCCGCGTCGAGGAGGGAACCCAGGCGGGCCAGGGTTCGGCCGGTAGCGGCGCTCAACCGGCCGGTCCGGGCGCGCCGAGCTCGCCGGGTAAACCGTAAAGCGTCGGCCTAAATTTCGAGGGCGGCCTTCGGCGTAATGATCGCCGCGGGCCGCCTCGTCGCGCGCCCAGACGTCCCGAACCCGATCCTACGCGCCCCGTCCTTGACCTTCGTCCCGTAACGCCGTATGTTCTTTCATAGTCGTGGGGTGGCCACAAGCTCCGTCGGAGCGTACGGCCTGAGATCATACCCGTTGAACCTGATCCGGCTAGCACCGGCGTAGGGAAGACTTCGCAGAGATCCCCGACATCCGATATTTCTCGAGGTAACCGTATGAACTCCGCCTTCAAGTGGAAGCTACGGGACATCGTCGTGCTCGCCGTCGTGGCGGCCGTCTTAGGCGTGGTCTGGATGGGCTGGACCTACGCCTACGAGCTCCTGAAAGGGCCGCTCAAGGCCCTGCATCCGGGGCTCAAGTACCTGCTCGTGGGCTTCTGGTTCACCGGCGGCACCGTCATCCCGTATTTAATCCGGCGCCCCGGCGCAGCCTTGGCCGGCGAGCTCGTCGCCGCCGGCGTGCAGGGCCTCATCACGCAGTGGGGCTGGACCTCGCTCCTCTGGGGCCTCGTGCAGGGCGCCGGCTCCGAGGCCGTCTTCCTGGCCACGGGCTATAAGCGCTGGAGCCTGCCGGTCTTCATTGCCGCGGGCGCCGCCGCCGGCGTCTTCAGCTGGGTACTGGATTTCTTCTACGAGAACTACGCGGCCTTAGGCGCGCTCACCTGGCTCATCCAGATCCTATCCGCCTCGATCTCCGGCGCCGTCCTAGCCGGGCTCTTCGCCTGGCGCCTGGGCAAAGGCCTTGAGAAGGCCGGCGTCCGGCCCTCCGGCGGGGAAGCCTAATGCGCGAAGGCCCCGACGGCCCGGCGCGCGGCGCGGCCGAGCCGACGCGCATGCCGCCGGCCGCCGCTACGGCCACGCCGGAGGCAACATCCGCGCCGGCCGCCGACGCGCCGCAGCTTGGCGCCCCGGCCATCCTCCTCAAAGACTTCGAGCTCGTCCGCGACGGGCGCGCGCTCGTTTGGGGGGAGAGCTGGGAACTTAAGCCGGGCGAGCGCGTTCTCCTCACCGGGCCGTCGGGGTCGGGTAAATCGTCGTTCCTCCTCGCGCTGGCCGGGCTCGCTCCCGAGCACGCCCCGGGCCTTACGCTCCGAGGCGCGCGGGAGGGCCGGCCTAGCACCGGCGTCGTGTTCCAGAACCCCTACGCCCAGCTGGCCTGCCCGAGCGTCGACGACGAGCTCGCCTTCGCCCTGGAGAACGCCGGCTGGGAGCTTAACGCCATGCGCGCGCGCGTAGCGGAACTCAAGGCCCAGTTCGGCTTGGACGCCTTGGGCGACCGGGCGCCCTGGACGCTCTCGGGCGGCGAGGCCCAGCGCGTCGCCCTGGCCTCGGCCCTGGCGGCCCGCCCCAAGCTCATGCTCCTGGACGAAC
This sequence comes from uncultured Spirochaetaceae bacterium, assembly GCA_938004315.1. Taxonomy (GTDB): domain Bacteria; phylum Spirochaetota; class Spirochaetia; order Treponematales; family UBA12059; genus DAIPLR01. The sequence continues at coordinate 9,610 of CALKWG010000426.1, read as the reverse complement.
CCTTGGGCTACCTGGACGGCGAAGCGGCCGCGGGCCTCGTCGACCTGGCTACGAAAGCGGGGCGCGAGGCAGCCTGGGTGGTGGTAGACCACGACCCCGCGGCCTGGGCCGAGTGGGCCGATACCCGCTACCGCCTGGCCCCGGACGGTAGCCTTAACAAGGAGCCCTTGCCCCGGGCGACGCGGCGCGACGCGCCGACTTCAGCCGCCCCGGCTTCTCCCACGCCCGGCGCGCCCATCCTGGAGATCCGCGGCCTGCGCGCCGGCTACGGCCGGGGCCCCGACGTCCTAGCCGATTTCTCCCTCGGCCTCGGCCCGGGCGAGACCGTCGCCGTCGTCGGCCCCTCGGGCTCAGGCAAATCCACCGTCTTCCGCTGCCTGACCGGCCAGCTCAAGCCGCGCTCAGGCTCCTTCTTCGTCGACGGCGCGCCCTATACGCCGAACAAGCGCCGCCCCTCGCCCTTCGCCTGGGTGCCCCAGGTGCCCGAGCACTACTTCGTCTACGACAGCGCGCGCGCCGAGTGGGAGAACGGGGCCGCGAGCGGTTCCGGAGCGAGCGGCGCGGGCTCTTCGCGCGAGGCCGGCTCAGGCGTTCCCGCGGCCGACCATGCCGCGCCCGGCCTCCTCGCCGCCCGCGCCTTCGGCCTTGAAGCCCTGGCCGAGCGCCACCCTTTCACCCTAAGCGAGGGCGAGAAGCGCCGTCTCAACCTGGCTTCCGCGCTCGCCATGAAACGCCGCATCCTCCTCCTCGACGAGCCGCAGTTCGGCCTGGACGCCGCCTCGCAGGACGCGCTCGAGGAGGCCCTGGCGCGCCTCCGTGCCGAGGGGGTGAGCATGCTCATCATCAGCCACGACCCCGCCTTCTGCGCCCGCGTCGCCCACCGCGTCGTCAGGATCGGGGCGGGGGCGACTGCTGATGGACCGGGCGACTGCCCTTCCGAACCTGCCGGCGCGGCCGGGGCCGAACCGGGCCGCGCCTCGGCAGCGCCGGCCACCCAGGACACCGCCTTATGAAGTCCCTCACCTTCTTCGCCCTGAACGTCTCCTTCGTCCTACCCGTCCTGGCCAGCCTCGACCTCGTCACCCCGCCGGCCTACCTGGCCCTGGCCGCCGTCGCCCTCCTCGTACGGCGACCCGAGCGCGCCCCGCACCTGGCCGCCGCCCTGGCGGCCGCCCTCATCCTGGCCTTCTGGGTGTGGCTCTCTAACCGCCTCTGGACCGTGGGGGACGACCCCGCCCGGCGCGCCCTCCTCCTAGCAGTCCGCTCCTGGGCCCTCACCGGTATCAGCGCCTCCTTCGCCCTGGGCATGCGCCCCGCCGAGCTCTTGAACGAGGCCATGCAGATCGCCCGCCTTTCGCCCCGGGTCGGCTTCGCCCTCTACGCCGCCCTCAACACCCTGCCCCGCCTAGCGGAGGAAGGCAGGCAGATCGACGCCGTCCACCGCGTCCGCTTAGGCGGCGGGCGCAGCCCCGTCCTGGCGCGGGCCGTCACCCTCCTGGCGCGCGCCGTCCGCTCGGGCGAGCGGGCCGCCCAGTCTCTGGCGGCGCGGGGCCTCGAGTCGCCGGGACCCCGCACGTGGTATCGCCCCGTCGCCTGGGGCCGCCGCGACGCCGCCCAACTTCTCGCGGGCCTGGCCGCCTCGGGCGCGCTCTTCGCGCTGCTCGTCGCCCTAGGCGCCTTCCGCTTCGGCTTCTATTAGCTTAGTTATAAGGAGTTCACATGTCGGAAATGAAATCGGCCATGGCCATACAATGCCTACCCCTGGGCCTGGGCGCCAAGGAGGAGATCCACCGCGCCGTCGGCAAGGCCATCGTAGAGATCGACGGGGCGGGCCTGCCCTACGAGGTCGGCCCCTTCGAGACCAGCGTCGAGGGCCCCGCGGACGAGCTCCTCGCCCTGGCCCGCCGCGCCCACGAGGCCGCCGCCCAGGCCTCCCTAGCCGCCGGCGGCTCGGGCGCCGCCACCTACCTAAAGCTCTTCTCCTCGCCCGAGCTATCAAGCTCCGAGGAGAAGGTGGCCAAGTATCGCGCCAAGGGGCACTAAGACGGGGCTATAGGGGGAGCGCCAAGACGGCGCCCGGGAGTCCGGCGCGCCGCTCCCCGGCCGCCTTAGCTCCCGCCGCTCCCCCTCGCTCCGAAGTCCTCGCCGCGCCGCCCGCGCCGAAACGGCTCCGGGCTTCTCCGCTACCCCCTCGCAGGTAATGTACTCGTCCGGCCCCCGATTCTCATGTATACTTATATAACCACGCCTTCCCCGGGAGTCGCCCATGCCCGACCGCGATACCTTCAGCCCACTCGAATTCGACGCCTTTAAAGAGATCATGAACATGGGCTTCGGGCAGGCGGCCGTCCTCCTGTCCGAGGTCATGCGCGTCCGCACCGCCCTGTCGGTCCCGCAGATCCGGGCCATGGAGCCCGGCCTCGTCCGAGCCTACGTCGAGGCCCAGCTCGGGCCCTCGCCCTCGTACAGCATGGTCGAGCAGTTCTTCTTCGGCAAATTCGCCGGCCGTAGCTTCCTCCTCATGCCGGAGGACCAGTGCCGCAGGCTCGGCGCCGTCTTCGCCGACGCGGCCATGCCCTCGGGAGAGGAGCTCGAGCTCGGCTCCCTGGAACGCGACATGGTCATGGAGATAGGCAACATCATCATAGGCGCCTGCGTCGGGCGCATCGCCGAGCTCCTCGGCGACCAAGTCGGCTTCCAGCCGCCGCGTTACCTCCCCTCGCCCCTAGACCTGGGCAACATAGGCGCGGGCCCGGGGGAGAGCGGCGACCTCGCCCTCCTTTTTAGGACGGTCTTCCACTTCAAGGAGGAGGATATAGAAGGCCAGCTCTTCCTCGTCGCCTCGCACGAATCGATAGCCTGGCTCAAGGAGGCCGTCAGGCGCTACATCGCGAGCCTCGCGCCGTGAGCCTCGACTTCAAGCAGGTCGTAGACGGCCTGGGGCAGGGCGTGGCCGTCGTCGACCGCGACGGCGCCGTCCTCTATTGGAACCATTGGCTCGAGCGAGCCTCGGGCCGCCGAGCCGAGGCCGTCGCGGGCCGCCCCCTGACCGAGCTCTACCCGAGCCTATTGAACCCCGCCTTCGAGCGGAACCTCCGCGCCGTCTTCTCCCTGGGCATCGTCTGCTATTACTCCCAGCTCGTGCACGGCACGCTCTTCCCCTTCAAGCCCCTCCCCGGCTCCCCGCCCGAATTCGACGCCATGCAGCAGCGCTGCTCCATGGGCCCCGTCAGGGACCGGTCCGGCTCAGGGGAGATCGTCGCCGCCTACATCCTGGTAGAGGACGTCAGCGAGGCCGCTGCCGCCCAACGGCGCCTGGCCGAGCTCGCCGTGCGCGACGGCCTCACCAAGGCCTTCAACCGCCGCTACCTCGACCGCCGCCTGGCCGACGAGATCGCCCGCGCCGAGCGCTTCGGCCGCCCCTTATCCCTGGCCCTCGTCGACATCGACCATTTTAAGCAGGTGAACGATGCCCGCGGCCACCAATGCGGCGACCGCGCCTTGGCCGCCGTCTCCGCGGCCCTGCGCTCGGGCCTCAGGGAGAGCGACGTCCTGGCCCGCTACGGCGGCGAGGAATTCTGCATCCTCCTCCTAGAGACCGAGCCCGCGGCCGCCCTCGCGACGGTCGAACGCCTGCGCGCCGCCGTCGCCGCGACCCCCATACAGGCGACGGGCCCTGACGAGGAGCCCGCCGAGGGGTCCTTCCGGGCCGACCCCTTCACGCTCACCGTAAGCGCCGGCGTCGCCGGCCTTATGCCCGGCGAAGGGCCGGCCGCCCTCCTTGAACGCGCCGACGCCGCCCTCTACCGCGCCAAGCGCCGGGGCCGGAACCGCGTCGTAGCGGCCGGTCCCGAAGCGCCGTATCCAAGGGCTGCTGCGGCAGCATGCCCCTGCCCGAGTTCAGCTACGCCAAACCCAAGGAAGCCGCCGGCCTCGAGGCCTTAAGGCAGGACGAGGTCGAAGTCTACGTGGGTAAGAGCATGCGCTTCGAAGGCGAGGTCCTGCGCATCGAGCTCTCCGGCGCCTGGGTCTTCAAGAGCCTCGAGCTCCCCACCCTGCGCCTCCTCGAGAGCTGCGAGCGCGGCTAAGCCCGCCCAAGCCGCCTGCGCGGTGCAAGCGGGAGCCAGCATCCGAGCGTACTCCATACCATGGAGGCCGCGCATGAAACGCCACAGCGACGCCAGATACGCCGAGCTCTTCTCCCACCCGATCTTCGTTCAAAGGCTCCTTGAACACTTCGTGCATGAAGACTTCGCGAAAGAGCTCGACTTCACAGCCATGGAGCCGGTCAAGACTAAATTCGTTACCGAAGCCTACGCTAGGCGCGAGAGCGACGTTATCTGGAAGCTGCGCTTCCGCGATCGTGAGCTCTATCTGTTCATCCTGATCGAGTTTCAAAGCACCGTCGACCAGCGTATGCCCTTACGGCTCTTTCGCTACATAGCCGAACTCTATGAAAGCCTCGGCCGTCCACCACAAGGCACCCGCTACCCGGCCGTCTTTCCCCTCGTGCTCTACAACGGCCGCGCCCGCTGGACCGCCTCGCTCGAGTTAACAAAGCTCATCGAGCCAAGCATACCGCCAAAATATGTGCCCAACTTCACGTATTACCTCATCGAGGAGCGGTATTTTTCAAAGGCGACGCTCCTTAAGATGCGCAACCTCGTGGGCCTACTCTTCCTCGCGGAGAACCTCTCCCCGGAGGAGCTTGCGTTGAGCATAGAGCGCTTCTTTGATATAGTTAAATCCGAGGACGCCGAGGCCGTGCGTCTCTTCAGCCGCTGGCTGAACGACTACCTACGGCAAGTGGCAACCGAGCTGGTACCAAGCGACGCCATCGACCTACGCAGCGAGGAGGACCGATCCATGTTGGAGGAAAACTTCAGAATCTGGCGCAAAAAGGTCTTCGCCGAAGGGAAGCTCGAAGGGAAGCTCGAAGGGAAGCTCGAAGGTAAACGCGAATCAGACGAGCGGATCGCTAAAAGCGCCCGCAAGCTCCTAGCCAGGGGCCAAAGCCCCGAGGCCGTCGCCGAGCTCTTTGAGCTGAGCGTTGAGAATCTCCGCAAACTCGTCGAGGAGGCGTAGGAAGCCATACCCTAGGCTGCTCTCAAGTCCTACGGCGCGGGCTTAAGCTCCCATGGCGCCAAGGCTCGGTCGCGGCGCAGGAAGCTCGGGCGAGCCTTATGCATGCCGTAGGCCCGCCAGGCCTCCTCCTCGAAATACGACAGCGGCGGATCGGTATCAACGGGCGAGCCGGTAGGCAGCGCCCTGAAGAGGTGATTCCACGACATAACTTCGAGGAGCGCCCGTTCCCCGGGCGCCAGCTCGCGTCGGGCGGGCGCGTGCGTCACCGCGAAGGACGAGGGGTCATAGCCGGCCGCCTCCTCGTAGGAGAAGGCCCGGGCGCGGCCGTCGGCCTCCAGCTCGACGATCACGAGCTCGACGTCGCCCTTGCCGAACATGAGGCGCTGTAGCGATAAGCCGCCGGTATAGAGCGCGCGGCTCAAGGCCGGCCCCGGTCCCGGCGCCGGGTTCTCCTCCCGCTCCCAGATAAAGTGATAGCCTATAAAGACGCTCCCGTCCGACCGCCTGGCCGCCCGATACTTGACCGCGATCGGCGCGCCGTAGGCCGCCGGCGAACGCAGCCCCGGCAGATGGGCGCGCGCCAGCCCGTCGTCCCGTAGCGGCTCCCAGCCCTCTAGAGGGAAGGCCTTCGCCTCGCCGTAAGGCAAGGCGACGAGGGCGATAATGACGAGCGCGAGCGCGGCGACGAGGCCGGCCAAGGAGACGCCGAAGACGCGTGAGGCTTTCATACGCCCAAGCTTAGGCCCGCGATGGAGCCGCGTCAACGAGAAGGCGGGAGGTCCGGGGCGGGATATTCATCGGCCCGAAGCTCCGCGCCCGGGTCGATGAACGGGGAGGACGGAGAGGACTTCAGGCGCGGACGTAAGGCCCGCATAGCCGCGGCGGCCCTGCGAAAAGCCCTGCGCGCCCGGCGACGCAGCTGGGCCGCGGCGGAACGGAGGATAAAACGCGCCGACGCGACGGCGGCCGCGAGGGGCGAAGGCGCCCCTTCGACCCCCGCGGCCCTGAGGAGCGGGGCCAAGGACGCATAGAGCGCATCCCGCTCCGCCATCCTGCATTCCCATACGACCAAAGGCCTCCAGCCCAAGGACCGTAAGCCGCCTAGGGCGCGGCCGTCCCTAGCCGCGTTGGCGCGCGCCTTGCCCCTCCAATAGGCCCGGTTCGACAAGGGCGGCAAGTACTTCGCGCAGGGCCGATGCGCGTGCCAAAAGCAGCCGTGGACGAACACGGCGAAGCCCAGGCCCGGGACGACGAGGTCGGGAGTACCGGGTAGCCCGGCCGCATAGGCCGCGTATCCGATGCCGAGACGGTCGAGGAGGCCGCGCAGGACGAGCTCCGGCCCGGTATCGCGCGACCGGCAAGCGGCCATGGTCCGGGAGCGGGCAGGACTCGCGCGGGAAAGCTTACGGTCCATGGCCGCCTTACGCCGCGATCGGCCCCGCCGCTTGCGCCGCCTAGGCGGGCGATACGAGTATCGGTCCCATGGCAATCTTACAGGCAACCGTCAAGGCGCGTCGAGCCATAGCTAAGCGCCGCCGCCCTCCCCTCCCGCCCCCGGGGGAGGGCCGAGACCCCGGAGCGCGGCGGACGGCCTAGGCCGGGAGCCGCGCGAGGAGGCTCGGCCCAGGGGGGTCCCCAAGCAAGCTTGGGGCGCGTCTCAATCGCCGCGGCCTGCGCACGCGACGCGTGGCGCCCCCCGACCTTTTAACCGCCCTTAGCTAAATAGGCTCGCCAACGCCGGCAGGGCCGGCTTGTAGACCATGAGGGCGAAGACGACGATGAGGGGCGCGACGCCCGCCAGGCTTATCCACCAGCGTAATTTAAGAAGGCGGACGAGCTCGTCGGGCAGGGCGGGGTCGGCCGGGTCGAGGGCGGCCATGAGGCGCTTGACCTTGTACTGGGTGGGTATGTCGCTCAGCACCCAGAAGGCGCCGGAGAAGATGAAGAGGGCGAAGGCCCAGGACAGCCAGCCGATCTCCCAGATCTCGCCGGCCGCCGAGGCCATGATGAGGCCAGCCACGAGGCTGAGCACGATAAGGGGCGAGGAGAGGCGCGCGTCCAGCCAGGCGACGGTCTCGTAGGTGTGCAGGATGGCCGTCTTGCTGCCGGAGACCAGGGCGCGACGCTCCCAGAGCATGCCCACGGCCGCGTTGGCGAAGAAGAGCGTGGCCGCCGCGATGTGGACGAAGCGGGCGTGGCCGTAGAGTTCCGGCCGGTTCAGGGCGGCCATGAAGGCGTCCTTATTGAGCGCCGCGACGACGATAAGGACGGCCATGAGGCCCAGAAAGAGGTAGAGAACGCGCTTGGTCTTCATAGGTCCCTATTTGAGCACGGGCGGGGGCGGAATGCAACGGCGTTTTTGATTTGCCCGACGGAGGGTACGCGGGTATTATAGAGCTCGCACCAAGCGAGGAGCAACGTATGCCGAATCAGGCTATCAGGCGATACTGGCCGCAGTATAAGTGGTCCAACGTCGCCGCCATGTTAAAGAATATGAAAAAACGGCCGGAGCTCTATGAAGGACGCTTCGACGGCCGCCTGGCGGTCATTACGGGCGCCACGGCGGGCGTAGGCTACCATACGGCTTGCAAGTACGCGTCCATGGGCGCGCGCATCGTCATGATCAACCGCAACGCGGAAAAGTCCGAGCGCGTCCGGAAGGAACTGACGGGCGAATTCGGCGCCGAGGTCGAGCACTGCATAGCCGACCTGTCGGTCCTGGCCGACATACGGCGGGCCGGCGCCTACCTGGCGGCCCTAGAGCGGCCGATAGACATCCTCATCCACAACGCCGGCATCCACTTGGAGAGGCGCCACGAGACGCCCGACGGGCTAGAGGCGAACTTCGCCCTGCATTACCTGGCGCCCTTCGTGATGACGGCCATGCTCATGCCCAAGCTCAAGCGCGACCGGGCCGGGCGTGTCATCTTCGTGGGCTCGGAGGCCTACCGCTTCGCCGTTTGGGGCCTGGACCTGGACGATCTGCAGTGGGAGAGGCGGCGATACTCGGGGATTAAAGGCTACGCGGCGGGCAAGATCGCCCAACTCCTCTCGATGCATCGCTTCGCCGCGGAGCTCATCCCCTTCGGCGTAACCGTGAACTCCATGCACCCAGGCATGGTGCGCTCGGAATCGGGCAAGAATAACGGCCCCTTCTACCAATGGTACAAGAAGAACGTCATCGACAAGAACTCCGATTCGCCGGAGGTCTCGGCCGAGGCGCTCTACTACCTGGGCGCCGCGCCGGCTTCGGCCGGTAAGACTGATGCGTTCTTCCACTTGACGACGGAGGAGGAGCTGACCCCGCCCGCCCGCGACCTGGAGGCGGCGGACGCGCTCTGGAATACGACCGTCGCGCTCCTGCGCGGCAAGGGGGTCGAGCTATGATAGAGAAGGGCTTCATCGTCGTAGGCGGCGGCCTAGCGGGGCTGACCGCGGCCCTGAGCCTGGCGCACAAGGGCAAAGACGTGCTCCTTATCGAGAAGAACGAGCGCTGCGGCGGGCTTATGAACTCGTTCTGGCGCGACGGCTTCCGCTTCGAAGGCGGGGCGCGCGCCCTGGTGAACGCCGGGCTCGTGGGGCCGCTCATCAAGGAGTTCGGCCTAGCGCTCGAGGTCCTGCCCAACCCCATCACCTTGGGGATCGAAGATAAAGCGCTCGTGATCGAGGGGGAGAAGAGCCTTCCCGACTACGCGAAGCTCCTTAAGGGGCTGTATCCGGAAAGCGAGGCCGAGGTCGACGCCCTGATCGGCGCGATCCGGAGCGTCATCGACGACATGAAGGTGCTCTACGGCGTGGACAATCCCCTCTTCGCCAAGAAGAAGAACGTCCTCACGCTCGCCCCCTCGGTCGTAGCTTGGACCTTCAAGTTCTTTAGGACGATGTACCGCATCGCCAAGATGGACACGCCATTCGAGGAGGCCCTGGACGCGCTCTCGTCCAACCAAGCGCTCAAGGACATCATCGGGCAGCACTTCTTTAGGAAGACGCCTGTCTTCTTCGCCTTGAGCTACTTCGCGCTCTACGGCGACTACGTCTATCCCAAGGGCGGCGTAGGCGCCTTCATCGAGTCGCTCGCCGGCGAGATAACGAGGCGCGGCGGGCAGATACGCTACGAGACCGAGCTCGTCCGCGTCGACGCGAGTAATAAGACCCTCACCGACGCCTCGGGCGAGAGCTATCGCTACGGGAGCCTCATCTGGGCGGCCGACTTAAAGGCCTTGTACCGAGCCGCCGACGCTTCGGGCCTGCCAGAAAAGGCTCAGGCCGAGCTCGCGACGCGCAAGGAGGCGGTCCTCTCGCATACGGGCGCCGAGTCGGTCTTCTCCGTCTTCGCCGCGGCCGAGCTGCCGCCGGAGCCCTTTAAGAAGGCCGGGAGCGGGCACGTATTCTACACGCCCGAGCGCGCGGGCTTGGGGAAAATCCATACCGACGAACTTAAGGCGCTCATGTCCCGCTGGGATTCGGTAACGAAGGACGAGCTCTACGCCTGGCTCAGGCGCTTCTGCCGCTACAACACCTTCGA
>CALKWG010000425.1 GCA_938004315.1 uncultured Spirochaetaceae bacterium | reverse complement strand
GGACCGCTTCAGCCAGTTCGCCATCTACGCCGCCATGGAGGCCATGGAGGACGCCCGCCTGACCCGCGAAGACCTGGATCCCTTCGCCACCGGCGTGTGCCTAGGCACCGGCCAGGGCGGCTCTACGAGCATCGAGGAGGCCTTCGTCCGCATGTGTGAGCGCGGCCCCGGCCGCATCCCGCCCATGACCGTCGTCAAGAGCCTGGCCAACTTCGGCGCCGCCAACATAGCCCTGAACGTCGGCGCCCGCGGCCCCTGCCAGTGCATCGTCACCGCCTGCGCCGCCGGCACCGACGCCATCGGCACCGCCCTGCGGTGGATACGCGACGGCCACGCGGACGTCGTGTTCGCCGGCGGCTCCGAGGCCTGCATCACCAAGCTGGGCATCGGCGCCTTCAGCATGATCCAGGCCCTGTCCACCCGCAACGACGAGCCGACCCGCGCCTCACGCCCCTTCGATAGGGGGCGCGACGGCTTCGTCATGGCCGAGGGCGCCGGCGTCCTCGTCCTGGAGGACTGGGACCGGGCCGTCGCCCGCGGCGCCCATATCTATTGCGAGCTGGCCGGCTTCGGCACCACCTGCGACGCCCACCACCTGACCGCCCCCGACCCCGAGGGCCTGGGCGTGGCGCGCGCCATGACCCTGGCCGTGGCCGACGCGGGCCTACGGCCCGAGGACGTGGACTACGTCTCCGCCCACGGCACCTCCACCCCCATGAACGACCCCATCGAGACCAAGGCTATCAAGCACGCCTTCGGCGGGCACGCCAAGAAGCTCATGGTCTCCTCGGTCAAGTCCATGACCGGCCACTGCATCGGCGCCGCCGGGGCCATAGAGGCCGTCGCCGCCGTCCTGGCCCTGCGCGACCAGTGGGTGCCGCCGACCATCAACCTAGAGGACCCCGACCCCGACTGCGACCTCGACTACGTCCCCAACGTAGGCCGCGCCGCCACCGTGCGCGCGGTCGTCAAGAACTCCATGGGCTTCGGCGGCCAGAACGCCGCTATCGTCTTTAAGAAGGCCTAAGGCGAATTAAGGGGGCCGCCACGAGTCCGCCTCACGGTTAAGGCGGGACAGACGCGGCCCCCTGGCCCGAGCCTCCTCGGCCGGGCCCGCCGGCCGGCGCGCCCAGCCTCCGGGGTCTCGGGCCTCCCCCTTCGGCCCTTACTTGCGTTCGCCGCCCCTATCGTCTACGCTATCCTGGTATGTCCCACCAAAGCGGCCAAGTCTCTTCGGGTAGCCCCCGTCCCTTCGGCGCTACCCTGACGCCCGACGGCGTCAACTTCGCCGTTTTCTCCCGCCACGCCACCAGCGTCCGGCTCTGCGTCTACGATAGGCCCGAGGACGGCGCGGCGCGCCTGGACCTGACCCTGGACCCCGTACAGAACCGCACCGGCGACATCTGGCACGTCCACGTCGGGAGGCTCAGGCCCGGCGCCCTCTACGCGTGGCGGGCCGACGGGCCCTACCTCCCGGAGGCCGGACACCGCTTTAACCCTAACAAGATACTCCTGGACCCCTACGCCAAGGCCCTGACCGGCGACTTCATCTGGGAAGTCGACGCGGCCTTGGCCTACGACCCGGCCGACCCGCGCGGCGACCTGTCCTTCTCCCGCGTGGACGACGCGTCGCGCATGCCCAAGTGCATCGTCATCGACGACGACGAGTTCGACTGGGAGGGCGACCGGCCTCTCAACCTGCCCCTGCGCCATTGCGTAATCTACGAAAGCCACGTCCGGGGCCTGACCATGCATCCCAGCTCCGGCGCGAAGCATCCGGGTAGTTTCTTAGGCGTGGTCGAGCGCATCCCCTACCTGAAGCGATTAGGCATCACGAGCTTGGAGCTCCTGCCCGTGCAGGAGTTCGACGAGTTCGAGAACCCGCGCCGGCATCCGGTAACCGGCGAGCGCCTGTCCCAGTACTGGGGCTATAGCACCCTGGCCTTCTTCGCCCCCAAGGGGCGCTACGCCTCCGGCGGCGCCATGGGCCAGCAGGTTACCGAGTTCAAGACCATGGTCCGCGAGCTCCATAAGGCCGGCATAGAGCTCATCCTGGACGTGGTCTTCAACCATACCGGCGAGGGCGCCGAGCTCGGCCCCACGATATCGTTCAGGGGCCTCGATAACGCCGTCTGGTACATGCTGGACGAGGACCCGCGCCGCTATAAAAACTTCTCCGGCTGCGGCAATACCCTCAACTGCAACCACCCCGTGGTGCGCAACTTCATCCTGGACTGCCTGCACTACTGGGTCGTGGACATGCACGTCGACGGCTTCCGCTTCGACTTAGGCTCCATCCTGGGACGCGACCAGCGCGGCAACATGCTGGAGAACCCGCCGGTCATCGAGCAGATCGCCGAGGACCCCATCCTCAGGCACACCAAGATCATCGCGGAGGCCTGGGACGCCGGCGGGGCCTACCAGGTGGGCGGCTTTCCCGGCGGGCGCTGGGCCGAGTGGAACGACCGCTACCGCGACGACGTGCGGCGCTTCTGGCGCGGTGACGACCGCGCCCTGCCGGCCATGGCCACGCGCCTGACCGGCTCCAGCGACCTGTACCTGCGCGACGGGCGCAAGCCCTTCCATTCGATCAACTACATCACCGCCCACGACGGCTTTACCCTGCGCGACCTCGTAAGCTACAACGGCAAGCACAACGAGGCCAACGGCGAGGGCAACCGCGACGGCCACGATTCCAACTACAGCTACAACTACGGCTGCGAGGGGCCGAGCCCCGAGCATGCCGTGGAGGCCCTGCGCGACCGCATGTGCAAGAACTTCCTGGCCACGCTCCTCCTATCCATCGGCACCCCCATGATGCTCGGCGGCGACGAGTTCGGGCGTAGCCAAGGCGGTAACAACAACGCCTATTGCCAGAATAACGAGATAGGTTGGTACGATTGGAGGCGCGCGGCCAAGCGCGATTGGCTTATCGAGTTTACCGCCAAGCTCGTGGCCTTCCGGCGCGCCCATCCGGCCTTCAGGCGGCCTGAGTTCTTCACCGGGCGCGACGCCAGCTTCAACGCCC
>CALKWG010000424.1 GCA_938004315.1 uncultured Spirochaetaceae bacterium | reverse complement strand
ACATGCCGTCGCGGATGATGCCGGCGCAGGGGACGACGACGTTGATGGCGCCGAATTCCTTCACGGCGAAGTCCATGAAGGCCGCGGTGTCGGCGTCGTCGGTGACGTTGAGGGTGCGGCCGGCGGCCTTGCCGCCGGCGGCGCGGATCTCGCCCACGACGCGGTCCAGGCCCGCCTGGTTCATGTCGCCCAAGACCACGGCCGCGCCGCGCGCCGCCAGGTAACGGGCGACGGTCTCGCCGATGCCGCTCGCGCCGCCGGTGATTACGGCTACCGATCCTTTAATCTCCATAAGTGCCTCCTTAATTCGATGACCAAGGTCAATGACTTGAGTATGCTGAATTATCATCATACGCCCGTCGGGCCGCTTTGTCAAAAAGAACTTGCTTCGCCGGGCGAGAATAAAAAAACTTGCGCGATCGGCCGCCCCGTCGTATATCCTTACTAGGGAGGTCGTATGCTCGACTACGAAAAGCGCCTGTACCCGCTCATGCTGATCGTCATCGCCTGCATCGGCGCGCTCGGGCTCTGGTCCGACGGCCTCTCGGCCTCGCTCGGCGGCCTCTGGGCGCTGCAGACGGCGCCCGCCAGGCTCATCAACGACTACACGGCTATAGCGGGCCACGGGGCCGCTCTCCTCAACGCCGCCCTGATGGGCGCCTTGGCCTTAGGCCTGGTCGCGCTGAGCGGCGTACGGCTATCCGGGCCGACGGTCGCCGGCGTCTTTACGATAATCGGCTTCAGCCTCTTCGGGAAGACCCCGGTGAACGCGGCCCCTATCGTGGCGGGCGTCTTCGTCGCCTCCAGGGTCGCGAGGAAGCCGTTCAAGAACTACCTCCTCATGGCGCTGTTCGGCACCGCGCTCGGTCCGCTCGTCAGCTTCGCCGCCTTCGAGGCCGGGCTCGGCCCGGGAGGCGGCGCGGCGCTCGGCCTTGGCTTCGGCTTCGTCGCGGGCTTCCTCCTTCCGGGCCTGGCCATGGCTATGCTCAGGATGCACGAGGGCTTCAATCTCTATAACATAGGCCTTACCTGCGGTTTCTTAGGGCTCTTCCTCGCCTCCGTCCTCGTGGCGGCGGGCAAGGACCTGGGCATCAAGGTGACCTGGGGCTCGGGCGGCGGGCCGGCCCTGACTATCCTTACCCCGCTCCTATCGGCGATCATGATCGCCTGGGGGGCGATGACGGATCGCGGCCGCCTGGCCGAGGGGCTCAGGAAGCTCTACGCCATGAGCGGGCGCCTGCCGAGCGACTTCATGGAGGGCGCCGGCCCGGGCGCGGCGATGGTCAACGCCGGCGTCCTAGGCTTGGCCTCGTGGGGCTACCTTATGGCCGTCGGCGCCGAGCTGAACGGGCCGACCCTGGGCGGCGTCTTTACCGTGATAGGCTTCGCGACCTTCGGCAAGCACTTGAAGAATTGCCTGCCCGTGGCCTTAGGCGTTGCGGCCTCTACTTTAGTCTTCGGCAAGTCCCTGACGGCGCCGGGGCCGGTGCTGGCCTTGCTCTTCGGTACGACCTTAGCGCCGCTGGCCGGGGAATTCGGGCCGCTGGTCGGCTTCGCCGCCGGCTTCGTGCATCTGATGGTGGTGGATAGGAGCGCGGCCTGGCACGGCGGCCTAGACCTCTATAATAACGGCTTCGCCGGGGGCCTTACGACCACGCTCTTCGTGGCCGTCATCGAGTGGTACCGCTCCAGGCCGAAGGATTAAGCCGGCTAGGGTAGGCTCTTGCCCCGCACGACGGCGGGCACGAGTATGGTTTGGCAGTATTTGACGCCGCCCTGCACCAGGTCCCAGGCGTCGTCGGAGATGGCCCAATCGAGGAAGATCGAGCGCATCGATCGGTTGAAGAGCCGAGCCAGGTCCTCGGGCGGCAGATCGGAGCGGATCTCGCCGCGCTCCTGGCCGTATTCTATGATCTCTACGATGAGGCGATGTAGGTAGCGCTCGGGGCTGATGAGGTATTTCTCGGCCGAGGGGTCCATGATCGTCGTGGCGTAGAGGATCTTGAGCATGGCCAGGCCTACGGCGTCGCGCACGTGCTTCATCTGCAGGCGGGTAAAGGTGACCAGGCGCTCTTCGGCGCTCTCGATGCGGCGCAGGCGGGGACGGATAGCCCGGTAGTAATCGTCGATCGTCTTGAACTCTTCGATGATAATGTCGCTTTTGGTCTTGAAATAGGTATAGAAGCTGCCCTTGGCGGTGCCCGCACGGTTGGTAATCTCTTCTATGGTGACTTGGTCGAAGCCTTTTTCCCGAAAGAGGTTCACGGCATGCTCGAAGATGGCGCGCCTCGTCTCTTGGGCCTGGGCCATCCTCTTGGTGACCTTAGGCGCGGAGGCTGAAGTTGAGCTCATATCGTTAGGATAACATGAAGCGCGGCGAGCCTCAACTAGGACGGCGGGCCGCCGGGGTCCCCGGCGGCCCGTTTAACGAACTGCGGAGCCTAAAGTGACCTAGGCCTTAAGCCCCATGGGCGCGTCGGTGAAGATCCTGGCGTCCATGGTCTTGAGATTAGGCCCGACGATGGGCCTGAAGTCCATGAGCTCGAGCACGTCCTTCTGGAGGTCGACGCCCGGCGCTATCTCGGTGAGCTCCAATCCGGCCTTGGTCAGCTTGAAGACGGCGCGCTCGGTGATATAGAGCACTTCCTGGCCTACCTCGGCGGCGTACTCGCCGGAGAAGGTCTTGTGCTCCACCGCGTCGACGAACTTCTTGACGCCGCCCTCTTTGACGATCTTGAGCTTCCCGCCCTCGACCGCCACTTCCAGGTCGCCGGCGGTGAAGGTGCCCAGGAAGAAGACTTTCTTGGCGTTCTGGGTGATGTTGATGAAGCCGCCGGCGCCGGCGAACTTGGGCCCGAACTTGCTGACGTTCAGGTTGCCGATCTTGTCTACCTGGGCCAGGCCGAGGAAAGCCAGGTCCAGGCCGCCGCCGTCGTAGAAGTCGAACTGGGCGGGCTGGTCGACCAGGCATTCGGCGTTGGAGGCCGCGCCGAAGTCCAGGCCGCCGGCGGGCACGCCGCCGATGGGGCCCGGCTCGACGGTCAGGGTGAAGGCGTCCAGCATGCCCTCCTCCGCGGCCACCTTGCCCACGCCCTCGGGCATGCCGATGCCCAAGTTGACGACGGCGCCGTCGGCGAGCTCCATGGCGGCGCGGCGGCAGATGATCTTGCGCTCCGAAATCTCCATGGGCTTGATGGCCGCCATGGGGACGCGGATCTCGGAGGCGTAGGCCGGGCTGTAGTGGGTCGCGAAGGTCTGCCAATGGAGTTCGCTCGGGGCCTGTACGACATAGTCGACCAGGATGCCGGGGACCTTCACGTCGCGGGGGTTCAAGGAGCCGCGCTCCACGACGCGCTCCACCTGGGCTATGACGACGCCGCCGGAGTTGCGCGTGGCTTGGGCTATGGCCAGGTTCTCAAGGTAAAGGGCTTCCTTCTCCATGCTGATGTTGCCGTTCTCGTCCGCGGAGGTGCCGCGGATGAAGCAGGCGTTTATCGGGAAGGACTTATACCAGAGGTACTCTTTGCCGCCGAGCGTGACGAGCTCGACGACGTCGTCCTTGGTTCGATCGTTCATCTTGCCGCCGCCGTTGCGGGGGTCGACGAAGGTCTTGAGGCCGACGTGCGTGATATGGCCCGGTCGGCCGCCCGCTATGGCCCTGAAGAGGTGCGAGATACAGCCCTGGGGCAGGTTATACGCCTCGATGGCGCCGGCGACGGCCATCTTACCCAGGGCCGGAGCCAGGCCCCAGTGGCCGCCGATGACGCGCTTGACGAGCCCCTCGTGGGCCAGGTGGTTCATTCCCTTGGTCTTGCCGTCGCCTTGGCCGGCGGCGTAGACGAAGGTAAGGTCGCGGGGCTGGCCCGTGGCCTTGAAGCGCTCCTCGAGCGCGACGGCCAGGGCCTCGGGGAAGCCGTTGCCCACGAAACCTTCGGTCGCGACGACCGAGCCGGAGGCGATCTTGGCCACGGCTTCGTCGGCGCCGACTATCTTGTTCCTGCGCATTCCTGTCTCCTTGGCGCGCCGGCCTTCGGGCGGGCGCGGTTCGTTTATGTGAAGCATGATTCTGGCGCCCGGCCGCCCGCGTTCGGGGGCCGGCCTGGCGCGTATGGGGCGGGGCCGATCCGTAGCCCGAGTATAAGGCGGGTCCGGCCGCCGCGCAAGTATAAAATGACTAGGGTCAATGAACCAAGTCGATAAAATAATATTGCTTGACAAGAAAAGAACCTGCGCTCACTATTTTAGATGACCAGAGTCGTTGACCCTATCCATTGAACGTTAAGGAGGTCGTATGGCCGGCGTTTGCATCGTAGGAGCCTATAACACGAAGTTCGGGGCCTTCGCCCGGAAGAACAAAGAGACCGGCGAGCTGGAGGACTCGGCGCCCCTCGAGGCGCTCATGTCCGAGGCCGTCCGCGGGGCGGTGGCCGACGCCGGCCTGCCCGCCGAGGAGCTCGGCGGCGTCTGGATAGGCTCCTTCGCCCCCGGGCTCATGACGGGGCAAGACCACCTGGGGCCGCTGGCCATGGAGGCCTTCCCCGAGGCCCTGCGCATGAAGCCGGCCCAGCGCGTCGAGGGCGCTTGCGCGAGCTCCTCCCTGGCCCTGCTCAACGCCCTCTACGCCATAGAGAGCGGCCGCTTCAAGGCCGCGCTGGTACTGGGCGTGGAGAAGATGACCCTACTCAATACCGCGGGCGTCACGCAGGCCCTGGCCGGCGCCTCCCGCTGGGCCTCCGAGGGGGCGAAGGGCATGACCTTCCCCGGGCTTTTCGCCGAATACGCCAAGGGCTACGCCGCGCGGCACGGCCTGTCCGAGGCGGAGCTCAGGCGTATGCTGGCGACGGCGGCGGCGCTCATGTATAGGAACGGCGTAGAGAACCCGCTGGCCCACTTCGGCAAGGGCGGCCCGAGCGACCGCCTGGGGCTCTTCAGCGCCGACGCGATCCTGGGCCTGCCCGACGAGAAGAACCCCATCGTGGCCGATCCGCTACGCCTGCACGACTGCTCGCTCGTCAGCGACGGCGCCGCCGCGCTCATCCTCATGGAAGAGGGCGCCGCCGAGGCGCTCGGCCGCCCCGCGGTGAAGATAGCGGGCATAGGCCACGCCACCGAGCGCATGGGCATAGCCGACCGCGCCCAGATGAGCGAGCTGGCCGCCGCGAAGGTAGCCGTCGCCCAAGCCTACGCCGAGGCCGGGATATCCGCGTCCGACTTAGGCGCGGTCGAGGTGCACGACTGCTTCACCATCAACCAGCTCCTCTGCGTCGAGGCCCTGGGCCTGTGCAAGGACGGCGAGGCAGGCCGCGCCTTCATGGACGGGCGCTTCGCCGCGGACGACCGCTGCCCGGTAAACCTATCGGGCGGCCTCAAGGCCAAGGGCCATCCTGTCGGGGCGACCGGCGCGTCCATGCACGCCCTGCTCTACAAGCAGATGACCGGCGCGCCCATCGGGCTCGCGCGCGCCTCCGGCGTCCCCGAGCTTACGGCCACGCTCAACGTGGGCGGCTCCGGGGCCACCAATTCGGTTACCGTCCTAAAGCGCGTCCGCTAGGGCGCGCCGGCTAAGAAAGCCGCCCCGGGAGGGGCGGCCATCCTGACGATACCCGCTCCGGGGCCGTAGGAGGCCGCGGGCGGAAGGAGGTGAGCGCTTGCGTAGGCGTCCCTTCGCGGGACGGCGCGCGGCCCCGGGGCCGCGTACGGCTGCGCCAAAGGCCATAGGCCGCGGCGCGCTTCTTGAAGAGGCGGCGACCGATCCGTAACCGTTCGGCCCTCTTCCATAGCGTCTTAACCAAATTAGGAGGATTATCTATGCTTGGTATCATTCTCGGCCTCGCGCTGCTCATGTTCCTGGCGTACCGCGGCATGTCGATCATCTGGATCGCGCCCATCTGCGCCGGCGTCGTGGCGGCCTTCGGCGGCCTCGACCTCTTGACCGCCTATACCGACAGCTACATGACCGGCTTCGTAGGCTTCACGAAGTCATGGTTCCCGGTGTTCATGCTCGGCGCCATCTTCGGCAAGGTGATGGACGACTCCGGCGCCGCCCGCGCCGTGGCCCATTGGATCATCGCCAAGATCGGCAAGAAGCAGGCCATCCTGGCCGTGGTGCTCGGCTGCGCCGTGCTCACCTACGGCGGCGTCTCGCTCTTCGTCGTGGTCTTCGCCATGTACCCGCTGGCCCTGGCCCTCTTCCGCGAGGCGAACCTCTCCCGCGCCCTCATCCCCGGCGCCATCGCCCTGGGCTCCTTCACCTTCACGATGACCGCCATCCCCGGCTCGCCGCAGATCCAGAACCTGATCCCGATGAAGTACTTCGGCACGACGCCGATGGCCGCTCCCATCATGGGCATCGTGGCCGCCGTCATCATGCTCGTCGTGGGCATGCTCTGGATGCGCTATAGCGAGAAGCAGCGCACGGCCAAGGGCGAGCTCTACACCGAGTTGGCCAACGCCGTGCAGGAGATCGACCTGGCCTCCCTGCCCAACCCGCTGATCTCGGCCCTGCCGCTCGTCTCCGTGATCGTGCTCCTCAACTTCCTGAAGCTCAACATCATCTGGGCCCTCGGCGCGGGCATCCTCCTCGCCATCGCCCTGAACTTCAAGAAGCTTAAGCACCCCCTGAAGACCCTGAACGACGGCGCCTCCGGCGCGGTCCTGGCCATCATCAACACGAGCGCCGCCGTCGGCTTCGGCGCGGTCGTCCGCGCGGTCCCCGGCTTCCAGGAGCTGACCAGCATGGTGCTCGGCATCGGCGGCAACCCGCTCATCTCCGAGGCCGTGGCCGTGAACATCCTGGCCGGCGCCACCGGCTCCGCCTCGGGCGGCATGGGCATCGCGCTCGAGGCCCTAGGCAAGCAGTATATGGAGCTCGCCGCGTCCTCCGGCATCGCCCCCGCCGCCTTCCACCGCGTCGCGTCCATCGCCTCCGGCGGCTTGGATACCCTGCCCCATAACGGCGCGGTCCTCACCCTCCTGGCCGTTACCTCCATGACCCACAAGACCTCCTATAAGGATATCTTCATGGTCGGTAGCGCCATCCCCATCCTGGCCCTGATCGCGGCGATCATACTCGCCTCGATAGGCTTAGTGTAAGTCCGGTTCCGGCCGGGCCTAGGCCCGCGTCGGAGCATGGTTCGAAGGCCGGCGTCCCCTCGGTGGCGTCGGCCTTCTGTTTTTAACGCGGAGGCCTTCGCTCGCGCTATCGGCGATGATCGTGTATACTAGGCGTGGGGGTACTATGCAGACCAAAGAGTACATCATGCACCTCTTGGCCGAGATGTCGAACTACATACTCGAGGCCAAGCCGAACCGCATGGTCATCTCGCTCCATCAGGAGGACGACGGCCTGCACCTATGCGTGCTCGACAACGTAATGCGGCCCGAGGAAGAGCTCGAGGCCATGCGCAAGGCGCTCAACGCCACCGTACGGCCGGAGCTGGCCGACTATTACGGGTCTATGGCCGGGAGCGACCTCGTGGGGGCGGCGCGGCTCAACCTGATAGGCTGGCAGATCAAGCACGCCGACGTGTCGAGCTCAGACTCGGGCACCAAGGTCGACCTTTGGCTGGGCAGCGACCGCTTCGATTCCTCGCGCTTTACCCTGCCGCGCTGAGCGGCGGGCCGGGAGCGCGGGCGCGGCCAGGCTGAACCTGAAATCGGTCGAGCCCTCGGGCCAGCGCGCCCTGAGCGATCGTTCGATCCTCGCCTCGAGCTCCGCGAGCGCGCTCGCCTTGAGGTCCCGCGACAGGATCAGCTGTACTTCTACGTTGAGCGCCCGGCCGACCTTCTCCATGGCCGCGTCGACGGACGCGACGCCGCGCTCGTCCGAGAAGGCCGCGAGGACGGCGCGGACCTCTTCCTGCGTCTCCCGGTCGGGCGCGGCCGAGAGCAGCTCGCGCAGCGACCCGAGCGCGCTCCCCAGGAGCGCGGGTAGCATGGCGGCGACGAGCGCCAGGGTTATGCCGGGGTCTATGTACGGCACCCAGGCGTCGAATCGGCCGCCCTCTAGGACGAGCGCCGCGGCGAAGGCGCCGAGCACCCCGAGCGACAGCGCGCCGTCTACGAACCACGAGCGCGATTCTGCCCGCAAGATGGGCGAGCCCGAGCGCCTAGCCCTGGAGCGTATGGCCGCCGCGAGGACCAGGCAAGAGAGCGTCGAGAGCACTTCGTAGGCGAGCGCGCCGTGCATATCGGGACGGGAGCCGCCCGAGGCAAGGCTGCGTAGCGCGCCCATGGCCAGCGGCGCCTGGGCGGCAATGATAGCCAAGGTGCTCATGACCACGTAGAGCGGCTCGAAGGCGGCGTAGCCGAAATGGTAGCGCGCGTCCCCGCCCTTCTTGACGAGCCTGAGGACGGGTAGCGAGGCCAGGGATATGACGGCCGACAAGACTGAGTAGACGCCGTCGGCGAGTATGGAGCCGGCGCCGGTAAGGGCGGCGGCCGCGACGCCGGCGCCGCCTATGGCGAGGCTCGCGGCCGACGAGATTACGATGAGTTTAGTTTCATTCGTTGCATTCATATGAAAGCCCTAATCGGTGCGGAACGTGCCGCGAGGTCCTGCTAAGGACAGGTATCCCCTGGGATCGGGCGTGTCCCGAGGGTAGAGAGACAGACGAGGCCAAGACCGGCCTTGGTTATAGGGAGCGGGGAATAGGGGGGGGTAGGTTTTGCCATGGGGACCGCGACACGCGCTACGGGAGCTTATTCCCGCGCCGGCCCTCGTCGGCACATAAAAAATCCTTGCTTACAAGCCCCGGGGGCCGTCGTACTTATGAATATAGCAGAAGCCCTCGACGGCCGGCTAGGGGGGCGCGGCGCGGAGGCCGCGGTAGCGGACTAGCTCCACGCGGAGGTAAATATTTCGGCTATCCGAGAGAAATTTCTTGACAGGCTGAGAACTAAGCCGGAGACTGGCTTCAGGATCCGAACGGCGCGATGGCGCGTCCGGGCCGGCGGCCATCGGGCCGCGCATCGAACTAAAGTGGAACGGGAGGCACCGAATCATGAGGAACAAGGCAATAGCCGCGCTGTGCGTCATGCTCTTAGCGTTCGCGGGCTTGGCTTTCGCGGCCGGCGCGAAGGAAAGCGGCGACGTCATCAAGGTGGGCTGGCTCGGCGCCCTGACCGGCGACCAGGCCGTATGGGGCAACAACGAGCTTAATACCGTCAAGATGCTCTTCGAGGAATACAACGCCAAGGGCGGCATCATGGTAGGCGGCAAGGCCTATACACTGCAGGTCATCGGTTACGACAGCAAGGGCGACCCGCAGGAAGCCGTCAACGTCACGAGGCGCTTGACCGGGCAGGATCGCGTCGTCGCCATCCTGGGCCCCAACGCCTCCGGCAGCGCCATACCCATGGCCCCCATCCTCGAGCAGGCCAAGGTGCCCGGCATAGCCACCGTGGCGACCAACCCCAAGGTGACCGTGCTCGACGGCAAGGTGAAGCCCTTTAACTTCCGCGTCTGCTTCATCGACCCCTATCAGGGCGCGGTGGCGGCCGGCTACGCCTATGAGGTGCTGAAGGCGAAGCGCGCCGCGGTCCTCTACGACGTATCCGACGACTACTCCCAGGGCCTGCGCGAGTTCTTTATCCAGAACTTCACCAAGCTCGGCGGTACGATCGTAGCCGACGAATCGTTCAAGGGCGGCGACGTGGACTTCAGGCCCCAGCTTTCCAAGATCAAGGCCGCCAACCCCGACGTGATCTTCATGCCCTACTTCTTCAAGGAAGTGGCGCTCTCGGCCAACCAGGCCCGCGAGCTGGGCATCACCCAGACGCTCATGGGCGGCGACGGCTGGCCGAGCGACCAGCTGATCAGCATGGGCGCCAAGGCGGTCGAAGGCTCCTTCTTCGTCAACCACCTGGACTACGACGACCCCGAGGTGCAAGGCTACAAGGCCCGCTACCGCGCCAAGTACGGCATCGAGACCGAGCTGAACGGCTACCTGGTGCACGACGCGGTGCTCCTGCTCGTCGCGGCGCTCGAGAAGGCCGGCGTCGTGAGCGGCGAGGCCATAGCGCAGGCTATCCCCCAGGTCGAGGTGAAGGGCATCACGGGCCGCATACGCATCAGCCCGACCACCCACAACCCCGAAGGCAAGGACGCCGCGATCATCAAGATCGTCAACGGCCAGTACGTCTTCCAACAGAAGTACGCCGCGCGCTAAGCGCTCCTAACAGGGTGATGACAAACTCGATGCTTGTCATCACCCTGTAGTGCAATTGCTCGAAAACCTTGCGGTTTTCTGCGCAATAGCCACACTAAGGAAGCTGCTGACAAAGGCGCTTTCGCCTTTGTCAGCACCCTCCTAATAAACTGAATACCGGCGGCCCGCCTTGCATAAAGCGGGCCGCCGGCGCGTCGGAGGGCCTATGACCCAATTCTTCCAGCAGCTCGTGAACGGCCTGTCCATCGGCAGCGTGTACGCCCTGATGGCCGTCGGCTACTCGTTGGTCTACTCGATCATGAACTTCTCCAACTTCGCCCACGGCGGCGTCATCATGCTCGGCGCGTACTTCGGCTTCTTCGCCATGACGGCGTTCAAGCTGCCCTTCCTGCCGTCCTTCGCCATAGCGGCGGCGGGCACCGCCCTTCTGGCCGCGCTCATCGAGCGCATCGCCTACCGGCCGCTCCGCGTCCGCAAGGCGCCCTTCCTCTACTTCATCATCTCGGCCATGGGCGCGTCGATCTTCCTCGAGAATATCGTAATCGCGACCATAGGCCCGACCTTCAGGACCTATCCCGAGGTCTTCGCGCGCCAGCCCATAAGCCTGTGGGGGCTCTCCATCGGCCGGCTCGACCTCATCATGTTCGCCGTCTCCGCCGTGTGCTTAAGCGGCCTCGTGGCCTTCATAGAGCTCACCAAGACCGGCAAGGCCATACGCGCCGCCTCGTACAACATGAAGGCCGCCGCGCTCATGGGCGTGAACGCGGACCGCGTGGTCACCGTGGTCTTCGCCTTGGGCGGGCTCCTGGCCGGCGTGGCCGGCGTCTTCTTCGGCATGAAATACACCGTCTATCCCCAGATAGGCGTTATCACTTTAAAGTCCTTCATCGCGGCGGTATTCGGGGGCCTGGGGAGCCTGCCGGGCGCGGTGCTCGGCTCGGTCATCCTGGGCACGCTCGAGACCTTCGTGGCCGGCTACCTCTCGTCGCAGTTCCGCGACCTCATCGCCTTCGTGATCCTGATCGGCGTCCTGGTGTTCAGGCCCTCGGGCATCATGGGCAAGCC
>CALKWG010000423.1 GCA_938004315.1 uncultured Spirochaetaceae bacterium | reverse complement strand
CGGCGCCGAGGCGCTTATTCGATGGAAGCACGAGAGCCTGGGCTTCGTGCCCCCCGACGAGTTCATACCCCTGGCCGAGGAGGCCGGCTATACGGTCATGATCGGCCGCTGGATGCTCTACCGGGTTTGCCGCTTCCTACGTCGCCATGCCGAAGCGCTAGCCGGGCGCTACGTCTCGGTGAACCTCTCGGCCAAGGAGTTCTCCGGGGACTCGCTCGTGGCGTTCGTGCAGGCGGTGCTTCGCTCGACCGGCGTCGATCCCTCCCTCCTCAAGCTCGAAATCACCGAAACCGAAAGCATGATGAATATAGAAACCGCCATAGAGAAGATCGGGAGCCTCCGATCCTTAGGCGTCGAGGTTTTCGTAGACGATTTCGGCTCGGGCTACTCGTCGCTCGCCTACTTGAAGCGCCTACCGGTGAGCCTCGTTAAGATCGACCGGGTCTTCGCCGAGGCCATAGAGTCGGAGCCCGGGGAGCTGGCCTTCGTGGAGGGTATGGTCCGCATGATCAAGGGCAAGGGCATGCGGGTCCTCGTCGAAGGCGTGACCGAGGAGCGCCAGCAAGAGCTCCTCTCGTCCATCGGGGTGGACTATCTCCAGGGCTATCGCTTCGGCAAGGCGATTCCGGAACCGGATTTCGTCAAGCTCATAAGCGGCTTCCATTAAGGGGCGTCATGCGCGATACTCCTTACGGGGGTATCGATGTATTTCAACGAACTCGTCGCGGCCTACGACCGCGAGCGCCGCGAGCGCGACATCTTCCACGACCTCATGCGCTATCGCGTGCGCGAGATCCTCCTCGTCGCCAGCCTCTACGACTCGTTCATATTGGAGAGCGACGGCGCGCTCTCGGACCAGATCTACGGAGAATTTTTCAAGCTGAATCTGACTACAGCCCCGCGCGTCACCTGCGCCTATACCCGCGAGTCCGCGCTCGAGCTCTTCGCCGCCGCGCCCTACGACCTAGTCATCCTGATGGCAGGCCTGGACTTCGATACGCCCCTAGCGATAGCGGAGAGCATGAAGGCCTCGCGGCCCGAGGTGCCCGTCTTGCTCTTGGCTATGAACAACTCGAGCCTCTCCGGGCTCGGGGCCGAATGCCCCGGTACCATGCGTAATATCGACCGGGTCTTCGTGTGGAACGGCTACTCCAAGCTTTTCGTGGGCATGATCAAGTACGTAGAGGACTTGCATAACGTCGACAACGACACACGGGTGGGCATGGTGCGCTCCATACTCCTCATCGAGGATTCCGTCCGCTACTATTCCCGCTACCTTCCGCTCCTCTATTCGGTGGTCATGCGCCAAACCCAGCAGTTGGTCGAGGATGAACGGGTCGTGGAGACCTATAAGATCCTGCGCATGCGCGGCCGCCCCAAGGTGCTCCTGGCCACGAGCTACGACGAGGCCGAGGAGCTCTTCAAGCGTTACGAGCCCTATCTCCTAACGGTGATCTCCGACGTCCGCTATCCGCGGGGGGGCGAGGTCGACCCCGAGGCCGGCTTCCGCTTCCTTAAGATGGCCAAGAGCCGCAAGCCCGACCTCCCGGTGATGATACAGTCGCACGAGCACGAGAATCGGGAGCTGGCCTACGCCATGGGCGCCTCCTTCGCCGACAAGAACTCCCAAACCCTGGGACGTGAGCTCACCGCCTTCTTCCAGGCCCAGCTGGGCTTCGGCCCCTTCGTCTTCCGCGATCCGGAGGGCGGCGAGCTGGCCCGTGCCAAGACCATGGAGGAGTTCGAGGAGACGCTCCGGGCGGTGCCCGACGAGAGCCTACATTATCACGCCGACCGCAACCACTTCTCGACCTGGTTCATGGCGCGCGGCGAGGTGCGCTTCGCCAGGCTCCTGCGTAACTACGTGGTGGACGACTTCAACGGCGTCGCGGAGCTCCGGGATTTCATCCTCCGCAGCCTCGACGAGCTCAGGCGCGGCAAGTCGCGCGGCGTCATACCCGGGCTGGGCCTATCGCGCCATGACCGCACCTTGCTCCGCCTGGGCAACGGCTCGGTGGGCGGGAAGGGCCGCGGCCTGGCCTTCATCAAGAGCCTCATCGACAACCTGGCTTTCCCGGCGCGCGGCTCAGGCGGCATGGAGATACGGCTGCCCGCCACGGCGTTCATCGGCATCGAGGAGTTCGAAGCCTTCATGGACCGCCACGGCCTCTGGAATTTCGCCTGGTACGAGGCCGATTCGGCCACCTTGGCGCGGACCTTCCTCTCCCGGCCTTTGAGCGACGAGCTCGTCGCCCGGCTCCGCGAGTATCTGGCGGGCACCGATCGCCCCTTGGCCGTTCGATCCTCGGGCCTCTTCGAGGATATGCTCATGGTGCCCTTCTCGGGCGTCTACGATACCTACCTCCTGCCGAACTCCCATCCCGATTTCGAACGCCGGCTCTCTCAGCTTTGCGATGCCATACGCTTGGTCTACGCCAGCATGTTCTCCAGCACCGCTAAAGCCTACTTCGCGGCCGCCTCCTACAAGATAGAAGAGGAGCGTATGGCCGTCGTCATCCAGGACTTGGTCGGCGAGCGTAAGGGCCGCTGGTACTACCCGCTCATCGCGGGTACCGCCCATTCGTACAACTATTATCCGGTCTCGTACCTGAAGCCCGACGACGGGCTCTGCGTGGCGGCCCTGGGACTCGGGCCCTACGTCGTGGAGGGGGGCGAGAGCTTCCGCTTCTCGCCGCGCTACCCCAAGTTGGATATCGTTGCCCCGGGGCATGGGATGGCCGGCGGCCAACGCTGGTTCTACGCCATCGACATGGAGCGCTACGACTTCGACCTTTCCCAGGGCGAGGACGCCACCCTAAGCCGGCTCGACCTGTCCGAGGCGGAGGCCGATCCGGACTTCGGCCTGGTCGCCAGCACCTGGAGCATGGACGATCAGCGCATGGAGCCTGGCGTCTCGGCGCGGGGACCCCGGATCGTGAACTTCGCCTCGGTGCTGAAGTACGACGCCTTCCCCTTCGCCAAGGCGGTGGACGCGACGCTCGAGGTGTGCATGAAGAGCATGGGCATCCCGGTCGAGATCGAATACGCCCTGACCAAGGACGGCCCCGAGCGCAAGCCCGTCTTCTACCTCCTGCAGATCAAGCCGCTCATACAGAACGCGGACAAAGTCGACATCGACGTGGACGGTATCGCGCGGGACGGCTGCCTGATCTTAAGCGACCGCTGCATGGGTAACGGCCGCAACGCCGGCATCCGCGACCTCGTCTACGTCGATCCCGCGCGCTGGGATCCGTCTAAGACCGAGGCTATGGCCGAGGAGATAGCGGCCATGAATAAGGAGCTTTTAGCCGAGGGGCGGCCCTACCTCCTCGTCGGCCCCGGCCGCTGGGGCACGCGCGACCGTTGGCTCGGCGTACCCGTCTCCTTCGCCCAGATCTCGGGCGCCAAGGCCATCGTCGAGGCCGACCTGCCCGATTTCCGGGTCGAGTCGTCCTTAGGCTCCCATTTCTTCCATAACGTGACGGCGATGAATATCGGTTACTTCTCGGTGCCCTACGGCTCGGGCGGCTCCTTCGTGGATTGGGCGGCCTTGGCCGCCATGCCGGCGCATAAGGAAGGCGGCTTTACGCGCCACCTGCGCGCGGACGAGCCCTTCGAGCTCCTTATGGACGGCAAGAAGGGGCATGGCGCCGTTAAAAAGCCCGGCGCGCAATTGACGCCCGAGGCTAAATCGGACAATATCTACTGCACCTGACGCGCGGCGCGGGACCTATGGGCCCCGTTCGGCGCGCGCCGCATCAACGGAGCGAACATCATGGAACCACGATCCCTCCTAAAGGGCCTGCATCCGCTAGAGATCAAAGTCGTCCTCCATTACGCGCCGGGCGATAGCCTCGACGCCGCCCGCCTCGTCCGAGATCTCGGTTACGTCGAGGGACAGGCGAACCAAGCGCAGGCTTGGCTCTCGGCCAAGGGCCTGGCCGCGGAAACCGGCCGCGTCGGGCGCACCGTCTACGAGCTCACGCCCCTAGGCCGCGACTGGCTCGAGAAGGGCAGCCCCGAGGAGCGGATCGTCGAATTCCTGCGCCGGGGAGGCCCGGCCGCCATGGGGGACATCTGCAAGTCCCTGGGCCTGGAGCAGAAGGACGCCGGCTCGGTCTTCGGGCGCCTGTCCAAGGAGGGCATCCTCTCGATGACGCCCGAGAAGCTGGTCGCGGCCGCCGTCGAGGGCGAGAGCGCCCGCCAGGCGACGCTGCGCGCGCTTCTCAAGAAGGCTCAGGCCGCGGGCGGCGCGCTGGAGGACAAGGATCTTTCCGAGGCCGAGCGCTCGCTAATGGCCGAGGTGGCCAAGAAGCGCGGCGCCTCCGACGCGCCTTTCAAGGCGGCCGACCGCGAGACGGTGAGCTGGTCACTGACGGACGCCGCCGCCGGCGTGGCCGCCCTGCTGCGCGAGGAGGGCGTCTCGGGCGACGAGGTCGGGGCCCTGACCCAAGAGATGCTCGAGTCCGGCGCGTGGAAGAGCCTTAGTTTCCGCGCCTACAATATCCAAAGCCGGCCCGCTAGGCTCATCGCCGGGCGCCATAACCCCTACGTCCGCTTCCTCGAGAGCGTCAAGGATAAGCTCGTCTCTCTAGGCTTCGAGGAGTTCGACGGCGGCCTCGTCGAGACCGAGTTCTGGAACGGCGACGCGCTCTTCATGCCCCAGTTCCACTCGGCCCGCGACATCCACGACGTGTACTACCTGGCCGACCCGGTCAAGGCCAAGTCTATAGAGGAACCCTATCAGTCCCGCGTCGCCGCCGCCCACGAGAACGGCGGCGCAACCGGCTCCCGCGGCTGGGGCTACGCCTTCGACCGCGAATTTACGAAGCGCCTCGTGCTCCGTAGCCAAGGTACCGTGCTCTCCGCCCGTCAGCTCCATACGGCCAAGGTGCCCGGCAAGTATTTCGGCGTCGCCCGCTGCTTCCGCTACGACAAGGTCGACGCCACGCACCTCTCGGACTTCTACCAGACCGAGGGAATCGTGCTCGGCGAGGACGTGAACCTCCGCACGCTCCTGGGCTTCCTGGAGATGTTCGCCGTGGAGGTGGCCGGCGCCAAGGAAGTGAAGTACGTCCCCGGTTACTTCCCCTTCACCGAGCCTTCGGTGGAGGTGCATATAAAGCATCCGGTGCTCGGCTGGTTCGAGCTCGGCGGCGCCGGCATCTTCAGGCCCGAGGTGACCGAGCCAATGGGCGTCAGCGTCCCGGTCCTGGCCTGGGGCCTCGGCATCGACCGCATGGCCCTCATGGCCTTGGGCCTCAACGACCTTCGCGAGCTCTTTAGCTACGACATCGAGAGCGTGCGGCTGCGCCGCGCCAGCGCCTACTAGGGAGAGCCGAACTATGCCTAAGATAGAAGTCAACGAGAAGCTGTTCTTCGAGCTTGCCGGCCGCCGCATGGAGGCTGCCGAGCTGGAGGAGGCGCTCACCGCCGCCAAGGCGGAGCTGGACGGATATGGCCAAGACGGCGAAGGAAGAGGCGCCGAGCGCACCATCAAGATAGAGCTCAACGATACGAACCGACCCGACCTCTGGTCCACGGCGGGCGTAGCCAGGCAGCTGCGCGTCTACGCCGGCGGCCCCATACCCGAGTACCCCTTCTTTTCGAGCGAGGGCGACGCCAAGCCCAGCCGTTATCGGGTCGCCGTAGACGCCTCGGTGAAGGAGGTCAGGCCCTACCTGGCCGCCTTCGTCATCTCGGGCAAGCCGATCAGCGACGCGATGCTCAAGGACGCGATCCAGACCCAGGAGAAGCTCTGCGCCAACTTCGGACGAAAGCGTAAGTCGGTCTCCATGGGACTCTACCGGATCGAGCTCATCAAGTGGCCGGTGAGCTATAAGGCCGCCGATCCCGACGCCGTCGCCTTCACGCCCCTCGGCCTCGACGCCAAGCTCAGCCTCCGCGCCATCCTCGAAGAGCACCCCAAGGGCAAGGAATACGGCCATATCATCGCAGGCCACCCCAAGTACCCCCTGTTGCAGGGCGCCGACGGCGGCATACTCTCCATGGCGCCGGTCATCAATAGCGCGGACATAGGCGCCGTGCAGGTCGGCGACCGCGACCTGCTGGTCGAATTCACCGGTACCGATATGCCTTCGGTCGCGCTTTCGGCCTCCATCGTCGCCTGCGATTTCGCCGACGCCGGCTATGAGATCGCGCCCGTCGCCGTCGACTACCCCTACGATACGCCGCTGGGTCGCTCAGTCACCTTCCCGTACTATTTCCAAGCGCCGGCCTCGGTGGATTCTGGGCGCGTGAGCAAGCTCCTCGGCGATAGCATAGGGCCTGAGGCCGTCGTCGCGGCCTTGGGCCGCA
Organism: uncultured Spirochaetaceae bacterium; assembly: GCA_938004315.1. GTDB lineage: Bacteria > Spirochaetota > Spirochaetia > Treponematales > UBA12059 > DAIPLR01. The sequence goes on along the minus strand of CALKWG010000423.1, from coordinate 4,902 downwards.
TGGCCGTGCGCGCCGAAGCCCATGGCCAGCACGTCCGCGCCTTCCCGCCGGAGTACCGCAACGATTTCTTGCACGCCGCCGACTTGGTCGAGGACGTGATGATCGGCCGCGGCATGGCCAGCTTCAAGCCCGAGCGGCCGAAGGACTTCACCATCGGCCGCCTGCATCCCATAGAGCGCTATTCGCGCGAGGCTAAGAACCTCCTCGTCGGCATGGGCTATCAGGAGATGATCTATAACTACTTGGGCAGCAAGCGCGACTACATCGACCGTATGAACATAAGCGGCGACGACGCGCTGTTTATCTCCAACCCCATGACCGAGAACTTCGCCGTCGTGCGCCCCTCGATACTTCCCAGCCTCTTGGCCTCCGAGTCCGTCTCGAGCAAGGCCGCCTACCCGCACCGTATCTTCGAGTCGGGCAAGGTGGCCTTCAAGGACCCGGCGGAGAACTACGGCAGCCGCACCAGGCAGCGCGTCGGCATGCTCTCCTGCCACGCCGCGGCCGACTATAACGAGATGGCCGGCGCGGTCGCCGCCTTCCTCTTCTACCTGGGCTTCGACTACGCGGTCGAGGACGCCGAGGATCCGCGCTTCATGGCCGGCCGTCAGGCTCGCGTCATGGTACGCGGCGAGGAGGTCGGCGTCTTCGGCGAGATCAACCCCTTCGTCCTGGAGAATTGGGGCATAACCATGCCCTGCGCCGCCTGCGAGCTGGACCTAGAAAGCCTCATGGGCTAAGGAGCGCGCCGCTTGAACTTGGAGGAGCGCTACTCGCGCCGGCCTGACCGGCTATATCCGAACTTCCGCGCCATGTTCGACGCGCTCTGCGCGGAGCACGCGGCCCGGCCGGCCCTGCGCATGGGCTCGCCAGGAGAGGCGGGGTATAGGGCCTGGAGCTACGCCGAGCTTAAGCGGGACGCCTACGCGGCGGCCCGCTGGCTCGTAGAGCGTGGGGGCGGATGCGGCGCGCGCGCGGCGATCATAGGCGAGAACAGCCCCGAATGGTGCCTGTCGTATATCGCCGCGGCGTTAGCCGGCGCCGTGATCGTGCCCCTCGACGCCTCCTTGGACGCCGACGGCGCGGCGGCCTTAGCCGAGGCCGCGTCGGTCAAGGCTCTTTTTTACGCGCCATCGCAGGAGGCGAAGGCTGAACGCGTCCGCGCCGCCCTCCCGCAGGTAACGCTCGTACGTTTCGACGGGCCGCCGGACGATGGAGCGGCGTCGGACGCGGCCGGCCGTTTCTCATGGTCACGCGTGGTATCCGCCGGCGAGTCGATCGCCGGCGACGCTGCCGCCGCGCTCCCGCTTCCCGACCCTGCGCGCCCCGAGGATCCGGCGGTCATCATCTTTACCTCGGGCACGACCGGCGTCTCTAAAGGCATAGTCTTAAGCCACGGCGGCGTCATCGCCAACGTGAACGCCGCCCTGCAGGCTCTCTTCGTCGATGAGCGCGACGTTTTCATCGCAATCCTACCCCTACATCATACCTACGCCGCGACCTGCACCTTCCTCGCGCCCCTCGTCGCCGGCGGCCTCATCGTCTTCCCTGAAAAGCTCATCCCCACGGTCATCTTAAGGCGCGTCCGCGAGGCTAGGGTGAGCGTACTCATCGGCGTGCCCCTGCTCTTCGACAAGATCAAGCAGGGCATGCGTTCGGAGCTCGCCAAGCTGCCGCGCTCGGCGTCCGCCGTCGTCGGAGGGCTGATCGGTATCAGCGGCGCTTGCGCCGGGATCGGCCTCCCCGTAGGCCGCTTCGCCCTCTCATTTTTACGGAAGAAGGCCGGCATCGACAGCGTTCGGCTGGCGGTTTCGGGCGGCGGCCCTTTGGCATGGGACACGGCTTCGTTCTACGAGGCCATCGGCCTCAACCTGGTGCAGGGTTACGGCATGAGCGAGAACGGCCCGCTCATCTCGGTCAACCTGCCCGAGTATAAGGACAATAAGTCAGCCGGCCTTCCGGTTAAGCATACCGAGCTGCGTATCGCCGAGGCCGGCCCCGATGGGATCGGCGAGATACAGGTGAAAAGCCCGTCGATCATGCTGGGCTATCTAGATAGGCCGGACGCCACGGCGGAGGCCTTGACCGCGGACGGCTGGCTCAGGACGGGCGACCTTGGGTACCTCGATGCGCGCGGTTTCCTTTTTATCACCGGCAGATCGAAGAATCTTATCGTGACCGAAGGCGGCAAGAACGTGTATCCGGAGGAGATCGAGCTGCGCTTCGAAGGCTCGCCCTGGGTGCGCGAGGTCCTCGTCGTGGGACGCCGCGAGGCCGGGCGCATGGCCGGCGAGGAGATCGTCGCCGTCTGCGTGCCCGACTGGGAGCGGATCGCCGCGGAGCTGCCGGGAGAAGACCCGAAGTCCGCGGCCGAGAGGCTCGTGCGCGATGAGGTCCGACGGGTGAACCGATCCCTGCCACCGCATATGAAGGTCGAGGATTTCGTCATACGCGACGAGGAGTTCGAGAAGACGAGTTCGCGTAAGATCAAGCGCTTTCTCTACAAATGCTACGCCGAACGGGAGGGGGCTCGATGAGCGGATCGTTAGCCGCCCTCGGCATTCGCTTGGCCTTCGTCGCGCTCGCAACCTTCCTGGCCATCATCGTTTGGTCGAGGACGCGGGAGCCCGCTTGGATGCTGATCGTCATCGGCGTCGTCGCCGGATACGCCGACATCCTGCACTCCCTCCTGGCGGAATTCGGCCTGGCTCCGGAGCGCGACGCGGCCTTCGCCGGCGTCCCGCTCCTCTCCCTGATCCTGCCGAACCTGCCTTGGCTCTTCTTCTCGCTCGGCTTCATATCGATGATACGACGGCGTGGACGCCGATAGCTTAGGCCGATCGTGGCGCCGACGGGCGCGCATTAGTTCTACGAAATTCGCCGCACGGCGCAATCGGGCCGCTCCCGCCGGGCGTACCATGGCCGGAGGCGGCCATGAAGATATTCGCCTACGAAGCCCTCGGCTACGACGGACAGCTCGTCACCGTCGAGGTCGATATACGCCGCGGCATACCCTCGCTGGATATCGTCGGCCTGCCCGACGGCGCGGTTAGGGAAGCCGGCGACCGCGTGAGGGCGGCCATACGTAATTCTGGCTACGAAATACCCTTGGACCGCATCTTGGTAAACCTAGCGCCCGCCGGCCTCAAGAAGGCGGGCGCGTCCTTCGACCTGGCCATCGCCGGGGCGGTGCTCGCCGCGTCGGGCCAGCTAGCCGCGCCGCCCCGTCCGGTGTTGATGATCGGCGAGCTCGAGCTCTCAGGGGACATACGCGGCGTCGCCGGCGTGCTTCCCGCCGTTTCGTCGGCTAAAGCCGCCGGCGTCGTCGATTGGGTGGTACCGTCTTATAATCGACGCGAAGCGTGCGCCCTAGGTGGCAGGGTTAGGCCCGTCTCGGCCTTGTCCGAACTGGGCGACGCGCTCGCCGACATACGAAATGAACGCGACCTCCCCGCGGGAGCGGAAGGCGCCGACGATCGAGACGACGCTTCCTGCGCCGATTCAGAAAACCGGCCGAACGATTACGGCGACCTAGACGAAGTCCGAGGACAGGAAGGGTTGAAGCGCGCGCTGGAAATAGCGGCGGCCGGCGGGCATCATATCCTGCTCTTCGGTCCGCCGGGCGCCGGGAAGACGATGGCGGCGCGTTGCCTGCCGGGGCTCCTTCCGCGCCTCGACGAGGCGCACGCCCTCGACGCAACCAAGCTTCATTCTTTAGCCGGCGTCCTGCCGAACGACTCGGGCTTGATACGCTGGCCGCCGTTCCGCGCCCCCCATCACGGCGCCAGCGCGGAGGGCATCGTAGGCGGCGGCCGGCTCGCGCGCCCCGGGGAGATAAGCCTCGCTCACGGGGGCGTCCTTTTCATGGACGAGGCAACCGAGTTCCGCGGCGACATCATACAGGCGCTGCGCGAGCCGCTCGAGGATGGGCGCATTTCGATAGCGCGGGCCGAGCGCGTCATACGCTACCCTTCGGAGTTCATCCTCATCCTCGCCTGCAACCCGTGTCCCTGCGGCAACTTAGGACGCGACGGCGCGGTGTGCCTCTGCTCGTACAAAGATGTCCGGCGCTATTGGAAACGCCTCGGCGGCGCCTTACTCGACCGCGTCGATATACGGGTCCCGCTTAGATCGATCGATCCCGCGACCTTCTCACGGCCGAGCGACGCTCCAAAGCGATGGATGCGAGCCGAGATAGCCGATCGGGTTCGTACGGCGCGTTCCATCCAGCGCCGCAGATACGCCGGCAAGCCCTGGACGCTAAACGCCCGCGCCCAGCCTGACGCGTCCGTAGACGGCGGGTTCAGCCTCAGCGCAGAACGCGCCGGCCTCTTCGACGCCTCGACGCGTTCGGCAGGCTTCTCTACCCGCGCCGTCTTAAGCGCGCTGCGTTTAGCCCGTACTATAGCCGACCTCGATGGTCGCGACCGGATCGAAGCGCCGGATATAGAGGAAGCCGTTTGGCTCCGTCGATACGGGGACGAAGATCTCTATTGGGACATTCCATAGGAGACGACACCGCCCCGTATACTCATAATGTGTATTTTTAATAGCATATTTCCCTAGCGTTTGAACTTGACCTTCGTGAGGCTTTTCTGGTACAACTGACCTCACGCCGCCGACGCCTTCGGGCCCGACGCGGCGGAGCGCCGGATGGTTTTTAAGGCTTCGCGAAAGCGGCTTTAGATCGAAGGCGCGGCCCGCAGAGTAGCAAGTCGGTCAGCATGCGTTCGAAAGACTCGAAGCCTTTCTCACGCATGCTTCTCAATCGCTCGCGACACGCTCGCGATTGGTAGAGTAAGGAAGCGCATAAAAGTCGCGATCGACTTTCATGCACCTTCTTAAACAAAATCGCTTGACAGAAATGCGAAAGCGCGCTATACAGTACGCCGCGCCTAACGG
>CALKWG010000422.1 GCA_938004315.1 uncultured Spirochaetaceae bacterium | reverse complement strand
GGAGCCGCCATAGCGCCTGAACCAGTCGAAGCGATCGGCTAGGGCGGCGGCGAAGGCGCAGGGCGCCGCGTAAGGCGCCGAGAAGCGTACGAAGAGCCAGTACTCGGCCGCCTTGAGCGCCCAAGTCGGCGGGCCGTCCGCCTTCGGCCGGCTTTCATAGGACAGCCAGCCGCTCGGTAGCCCCCTGCAGGCCACGAGCGTCCACGAGGCGCTAAGGGCGACCGGCTCGGCCGTATACCAGACCTCCGCCGTCATGGCGGCTCCGGCCGCTGCAGCGTCCGCCGCCGTAGCTTGGCCGGGTAGGCTATACGCCCCGTAGAGCGCGGCCAAGGCATTCCTCCCGAGCGGCGGCACGCCGCGCACCGGCGCCGAGCCGCGTACGAGTACGGCTCGGCGCGCATCGCTGGCTACGGTAACCGGCGCGGCGGCCGGGACCGGGGTGGACGCCGGGGCGGTCGCAAGCGCGGAGCCGAAGCCGTTCGAAGCCTCCGACAGCCCGGCGGCCAGACCGCAGCCGGCGAAGCCGAAGGCGACGAGCGCGGCGACGAGGCCGCGCGCGGTAAGAACGGAGGCGGCCGGCAGAGCGCGGCGCGCGCCCCGCGAAGCACGGCGAACGCCCCGCGGAGCGCCGTCTCGTCGTCTCGAAGCCCGGCCGCCTAGCATCGCTTACTCCACCGTCACGCTCTTAGCCAGGTTCCGCGGCTGGTCCACGTCGCGGCCGAGCTCCAAGGCGCAGAAATAGGCGAAGAGCTGCAGCGGCACCACCATGGTAAAGGGCTGGAAGCGCGGGTCGGAGCTCGGCACCGGGATGAAGTCGTCCGCTATGGCCGCCACCTCGGCGTCTTTTCCGTCGGCCACGGCTATCACCGGGCCGCCGCGCGCTTTGATCTCCTTCATGTTGCTGATGGTCTTCTCGCGCAGATGGTCGTTCGGCACCAGGAACACGCTCGGCGTCTCGGGGCTCACCAGGGCTATGGGGCCGTGCTTGATCTCGCCGGAGGCGTAACCCTCGGCGTGGATGTACGAAATCTCCTTGAGCTTCAAGGCGCCTTCCAAGGCGATGGGGTAGAGGAGGCCGCGCCCGAGGAAGAGGAAGTCCTGGGCCTGATAGTATTTCTTAGCCAGGGCCTGGACGAGGTCGCGCTGCTTGAGCGTCTCCCTGACCAGGGCCGGGATGCCGTTCAAGGCCGTTAAGAAGCGCTGGCCCTCGTGGTGCGACATGTCGTGCATGCGGGCGAAGCTCAGGGCCAGGAGGTAGAAGGCCGCCAGTTGGCTCGTGAAGGCTTTGGTGGACGCCACGGCTATCTCTGGTCCCGAGTGCACGTACACGCCGCCGTCGCTCTCGCGCGCCACGGTGGAGCCGACCACGTTGCAGATGCCCAGCACGGTGCCGCCCCGCCTTTGGATCTCGCGCATGGCGTAGAGCGTGTCGGCGGTCTCGCCCGACTGGGTGACCGCGAAGTAGAGGCTGTGCGGCTCGACGACGGGGGTGCGGTAACGTAGCTCGCTGGCCAGCTCGGCCTGGGCCGGTAGGCGCGCGATCGACTCGAAGAGCTGGCAGCCGACGAGGCCGGCGTGCCAGCTGGTGCCGGCGGCTA
>CALKWG010000421.1 GCA_938004315.1 uncultured Spirochaetaceae bacterium | reverse complement strand
ACCACGTGGTCACCAAGCCCAAGAGCCAGACGAACATAGAGGAGCTGGCCAAGCTGATGGTCGGCCACGCGGTGGAGAGCATCCATAGGCGCGAGACTCCCCTATCGGGCGATAAGATTGCCATGTCCATCAAAGGCCTACGGGTTCAGATGCCCGGCGAGATCGTCCGCGGCGTCGACCTCGAGATCCGCGAGGGCGAAATCTTGGGCATAGCCGGCCTAGCCGGCCAGGGGAAGATAGGCATAGCCAACGGCATCATGGGGCTCTACCCCGCCAAGGGCGAGGTGAGCTTCATGGGCAAGCCCTTGGCCCTGAACGCCCCGCGCAAGGCCCTGCAAGACGGCCTAGCCTTCCTATCGGAGGACCGCCGCGGCGTGGGCCTCCTCCTCGACATGAGCATCGAGCATAACATCGCGGCCACCGCGACCGAGATACAGGGTAAGTTCCTGAAGAAGTTCGGCTTCTTCACGCAGGTCGACGCGAAGTCGGTCCGTAGCCACGCGCTGGCGATGATCAAGGAGCTGGACATACGTTGCGCCGGCCCGCACCAGCCCGTACGGCGGCTCTCCGGCGGCAACCAGCAGAAGGTGTGCATCTCCAAGGCCCTGGCGCTCGAGCCGAAGCTGGTCTTCGTCTCCGAGCCGACGCGCGGCATCGACATCGGCGCTAAGAAGCTCGTGCTCGACACCCTGGTCAAGTTGAACCAGGAGCACGGCATGACGGTCGTGGTCACGTCGAGCGAGCTGGCCGAGCTACGTTCGGTCTGCGATCGCATAGCGATCGTCAGCGAAGGCCGCGTGATGGGCATCTTGGCGCCCGACGCGGACGACACCAAATTCGGCCTCATGATGGCGGGTGAATATGAGCAAGAATAATGATTCGACCAAGGCCGGCCTCGGCGGAGCCGTGCTCGGGGCCGTGAAGTCCTTCGGCGCGCCGCGCATCATCATCATCGTCTTCCTAGTAAGCCTCTGGGTCATAGCCTCGGGCCTGAGCATCCCCTTCCCGGCCCTCCTTTCGGACACCCTGGTGCGCCTGGGCATGAACAGCGTGCTCACCTTGGCCATGCTGCCATCGATCCTGGCGGGCACGAGCCTCTATTTCGGCCTGCCCTTAGGCATCATCTGCGGGCTCTTGGGCGGCACGATCAGCATCGAGATGAACTGGGCCGGCTTCCAAGGTTTCTTCGGCGCCATAGCGATCGCCATACCCTTGGCCATCATGGTGGGCTATTTTTACGGCTGGCTCCTGAACCGCGTGAAGGGTTCGGAGATGACGGTAGGCACCTATATAGGCTTCGCCTTCGTATCCCTGATGTCCTTCGGTTGGGTCACCCTGCCGTTCAAGAACCCCGAGATGGCCTGGGCCATGGGCAAGGGGCTCCGCGTTACTATCTCCTTGGAGGGTCGCTTTAGCAACATACTCAACGACCTGTGGGCCTTCGAGGTCCTGGGCGTGCGCGTACCAACCGGCGTGCTCGTGTTCCTAGCGGGCAGCTGTTTCTTAGTCTGGCTCTTCTTCAGGTCCAAGACCGGCCTCGCCATGCAGGCGGGCGGCATGAACCCCAAGTTCGCCCAGGCCTCCGGCATCGACGTCGACCGCATGCGCATCCTCGGCACCATCCTGTCTACGATACTCGGCGCCGTCGGCATCCTGGTCTACGCCCAGGGTTTCGGCTTCCTGCAGCTCTACGGCGCGCCTATGTACATGGGCTTCATCGCGGCGGCGGCCATACTCATAGGCGGCGCCACGCTTAAGAAGGCCAAGATCAGCCACGTGGTCATCGGCACCTTCCTGTTCCAGGGTATCCTGGTGGTCGCGCTTCCGGTGGCCAACACCGTGGCGACCCTGGGCAGCCTGGCCGAGATTTCACGCATCATCGTCTCCAACGGCATCATACTCTACGCGCTGGCGCAGAAAGGAGGCGAGGAATGAGCGAGCTACACAGCGGCGGCCCCGGCGCGGCCAAGCGCTTCCTGACCAACAACCTCGTCACCATCGTCTTCCTGGTCATAGGCCTGGCGGGCCTAGCCGTCTCGGGCCTGTCCCTGCCCTTCTTCTTCGACGACATCGTCAACCGCCTGGCCAGGAATTCCTTCATGGCCCTGGCCTTGATCATCCCGGTCCTGGCGGGCCTGGGCCTGAACTTCGCCGTGGTGCTCGGCGCCATGGCCGGCCAGGCCGCGATCATCACGGTGACGCACTGGGGCATAGGCGGCATGGGCGGCATACTCCTCTGCATAGCCTTGGCCTTCCCCGTCTCGGCGATACTGGGCGTCATGACCGGCCGCCTGCTCAA
>CALKWG010000420.1 GCA_938004315.1 uncultured Spirochaetaceae bacterium | reverse complement strand
CCACCGAGATCTACACTCTTTCCCTACACGACGCTCTTCCGATCTTCTATGCGCTCCGAGCCGCGCGTCTCGTCCACCTCGACGTAGCGCTTGAGTATCTTCTGGAAGCGGGCCAGCTCTGAACGGTCGGAGAAATCCTCTTTCACCACGCCGTTCACCTCGAGGTACGCGGCCTTGGCGGCCTCCTCGAAGGGGAAATACTCGCCCTTGAGGATGATGATGATGCACTCGGTCTTGGGGCGGCTCGATCGAAGGTTGACGACGATGGACTTCCAATGGCGGGGAAAGTCCCGGGCGCTGATGATGACGGCGTCCGGGTCGATCTCGTCCAGGTTGTCCAGCGCCTTCAAGGGGTCGCGATAACGCATCGCGTCCAAGCCGAGGGGGCGCAGGTAGAAGCTCGCCAGCTTCGCTATCTCGTCGTTCTCTACGATCAATAAGGCCTTCATTCGCTGCCTTTATTCAATACGGTATAGGACACTATATACCAGATATCGTTCCGTTTCTCTAGCTCGTAGGTATACTGCTTAAGGAGGCTGAAGCCGTCGTAGGCGAAGCGCAGCATGGCGACGACCGTACCGGCGGCCGGGCGGTAGCGCGTCTCGACGATCTCGAAGCTCGAGGGCACCACGACGATGTCGTTATCGACCGTCGACGCCATGAGCTCGGCGCGGTAGCTTTCGAGCATGCGGCGGCGGCCGTCGTCCGACTCGCGGTCATAGGCGCGGCGCTTTTCGGGATTGGCCTTAAGGAGGCGTTCGAGGTCGAGGTACAGGAAGAACTCGTTCCACAGGCCGCGCTGCCTGGCCCGTATGGTCCGCGTGACGACCTCGTCGGGCGCTATGCGCTCGGGCCGCAGCACCGAGAGGTCGTCGGCCCTGAAGAGCTGCGCGGCCGCGGGCGTGGGGCTGCCGGGGCGTATGGAGATCGAGAGGGCCGGGGAGCTCACGGCGGCTACGGGCGTAGCGAGGGCGGAGCCGGCCCCGCCGGCGGCCGCCGAGAAGAGCTCGGGCCAAAAGCGGGCGTGGAGTAGATAGGGCCCCGGCTCGGCCACCTCGAGATAGTCCCGGAGGTCCTCGACGAAGGAATATTCCTCGCCTGGACGCAGCGCGATCTCCCGATAGAAGACCGGCGAGCTCGACGCCATGGCCCGTTTCCATGAATCGGAGGCGGCGGCGGCCCGGTTCGACAGGCTCCTGAGCTCGAAGGAGACGGAGTGCCGCCTATCCTCCGCCAGCTTGAAGCGGTAGGTCCCGGCGCCGTCGTTACGTATGGTCACGCGTACGAGGATCTCGGATCCGGGCTGGTAGATGCGCCTATCGTGGAGGCTGACGCCGAGGCTAGCCTGGGCCGCGGCGGAGGCCAGGGCCAGGCAGCCTAAGACGGCCGCGAGGTATGTTTTTCGGGCTTGCACCGTGCTCTTCTCCTTGTGCGCTCAAGGCCGCCTGCGCTAGTATAGGCCCCGCGCTACCTTCTGTATATTGTCGGACGAAATACATGAACACCTTACCCTTGCCTACGTATGCCGCGCGCTTCGTCGCCTCCGAGCCCGCCAAAGCCGCGCTCGAGGCCGCCGCCGCGGGCCGATTTCCCATAGATTGCTCCGAGCTCGAACTGCCGCTGGCGGCCGCGCTAGCCGTGGAGGCCGTCCGCGCGGCCGAGAGGCGCCGGGCGCCGGGCGAGGCGCGCCGCAGGGTCTTCATCGTGACGCCGTCGGACTCCGAGGCCGAGGCCTTCGCCGCCGACTGCGCGGCCTTGGGCAAGGACGCGCTGATCCTGCCCTGGTGGAAGACGGCGGCCTACCGGCCGGTCGAGTCTCGCTCCCCGGCCTTCGGTGAGCGCGCCGCGGCGCTGGCGGCCCTGCTGGACGACGACGGCCCCTCGATACTCGTAGCCGGGCAGCGCGCCGCCATGACGCCGGTCCCGCCGCGCGAGCGCTTCGAGCGCGGCCTGCATCGCGTCCGACGCGGCGCGACGATAGACGCCCTGGCCCTGGCCGATAAGCTGGCGGCCTGGGGCTACCTGCGCGTGCCGCGCGTGAGCCTGCCCGGCGAGTTCGCCCTGCGCGGCGAGGTGCTCGACGTCTTCATGCCCGGCGACGACGACGCGGTCCGCGTGGTCTTCGAGTACGACGAGGTCGAGGAGATCAGGCGTTTCGAGCCCGTGAGCCAAGCCTCCAGCCCCGAGCGCCCCGAGAGCGTCCTCCTACGCCCGTCGCGCGAGCTCGTGTGGACGCCCGAGCTGGCCGAGGCCGCCGTGCGCGCCCTCGCCGCTTACCCCAAATCGGGTTCGGACCGCCACGATGAGGCGCTCGCCGCCCTGGCGGAGTCCCTCGCCGAGCTGGGCGAAGCCAAGGGCGAAGAGTACCTGTACGCCCTGGCCTTCGGCGCCCCGCATAGCGTCTTTGAGTATTTGGGGCCCGGCGACCTCGTCTTCCTCCTGGAGCGCGAGCGGCTCCTGGGGCAGGCCGAGGCGGTCCGACGCGAATACCAGGGGCTTTACCGCAAGGCGCTCATGGACGGCCCCGTCCCGCCGCCTGAGGCCGCGCTCGTCGACTTCGAGGCGGTCGCCTCGTCCCTGCCGCGGGCCCTCTCGAGCTGGTCCCTCAAGGACGCGGACGCGCAGGGGCGCCTGTCCATGGGCTCGGAGCCGGCGCGGAGCTTCTTCGGCAACGTAAACTACTTCAGGGAGGAGCTGGCGAGCCTCGTGAAGGCGCAATACGAGGTCCACGTCTTCGCCGAGAACGCCCTGCAGGCCGAGCGCATACGCTCCCTCATCAAGGAGGAGGGCGTCCGCGTGCACGACTCGGGGCTCTCCGCCGGCTTCGGCGTGCCCGCCCTGAAGCTGGCCTGCGTGCACGAGGGCGAGATCTTTGGCCGCCGTAAGCGCCAGCCTAAATCACTGAAGAGCGCCCGCTCCAAGGTTATCGACACCTTCGTCGAGCTCAACCCTGGCGACTTCGTCGTCCACGTGAACTACGGCATCGGCCGCTTCACCGGCATCGAGCGGGTGAAGGTCCTGGGTAACGACCGTGATTATATTAAAATAGCATACGCCGACGAAGAGAACGTCTTCGTGCCGATCGAGCAGGCCAATCTGGTCCAACGCTATATAGGCAACGAGGGCGACGAGCCGCGCCTGGACCGCCTAGGCTCCAAGTCCTGGGAGAACCGCAAGAACAAGGTCAGGAAGTCGGTCGAGGACCTGGCCGAGCGGCTCATACGCATCTACTCGCGGCGCAAGATGGCCAAGGGCTTCGCCTTCCCGCCAGACGGCGAGTGGCAGAACGCCTTCGAGGCGGCCTTTCCTTACGAGGAGACGCCCGACCAGCTGTCGTGCATCGAGGACGTGAAGAAGGACATGGAGAGCGAGCGGCCCATGGACCGGCTCGTCTGCGGCGACGTGGGCTACGGCAAGACCGAGATAGCCATGCGGGCCGCCTTCAAGGCCGTGATGGGCGGCAAGCAGGTCGCCTTCCTGGCGCCGACCACCATCCTGGCCGAGCAGCACTACGAGAACTGCGTAGAGCGCTTCCGCGGCCTGCCGGTGAGCTTCGGCATGCTCTCCCGCTTCGTGGACCGCTCCGACCAGAAGAAGACCCTGGAGGCCGTGAAGGAGGGGCGTATCGACGTGCTCGTGGGCACGCACCGCATCCTGCAGAAGGACGTGGGCTTCAAGGACCTGGGCCTCCTCGTCGTAGACGAGGAGCAACGTTTCGGAGTCAAGGACAAGGAGCGCCTGAAGGAGATGAAGTCGAACGTCGACTGCCTGACCCTGACGGCGACGCCTATCCCGCGCACCCTGCACATGTCTATGCTTAAGATACGCGACCTCTCGGTGCTGACGACGCCCCCGAACAACCGCCACCCTATACGCACGGTGGTGGACGAGTTCCAACCCGACCTGGTGGCCGGGGCGATCCGGCGCGAGTTGGAGCGCGAGGGGCAGGTCTTCTTCCTGCACAACCGCGTGCAGAGCCTGGACGATACCTGCGCCTACCTGCAGAAGCTGGTGCCCGAGGCGCTGATCGAGTCGGCCCACGGCCAAATGGCCCCGCACGAGCTCGAGGACGTGATGCACCGCTTCATCCACAAGGGCTTCCAGGTGCTCGTGTCCACGACCATCATCGAAAACGGCATCGACATCCCGAACGTCAATACCATTATCATCGACCGGGCCGATATCTACGGCATCAGCCAGCTGTATCAGCTGCGCGGTCGGGTGGGGCGCTCCGACCGACTGGCCTACGCCTATCTGTTCTATCCGGACGGCCGCGCCCTGTCGGAGCTGGCCATGAAGCGACTGCAGATCATCTCGGACTTTACCGAGCTGGGCTCGGGCTTCAAGATAGCCATGAAGGACCTGGAGGTCCGCGGCGCGGGCAACCTCCTCGGGCGCGAGCAGTCGGGCGACATCTACTCGGTGGGCTTCGACCTATACCTGAAGCTCCTGGACGAAGCCGTAGCGCGGCTTTCGGAGGAGGGCTACGAAGGCGAGGAGGAGCCTTACCTGGAGCTCGAGTATTCGGGCTTCATACCGGAGGAATACATCGCCCAACCGGCCGTCAAGATGGAGATCTACAAGAAGATAGCCGGCATCTTGAGCCAATACGACTTGGACGCCCTCTATCGCGAGCTCGAGGACCGCTTCGGGCCGGTCCCCGCGGAGGTCTACAGCCTCTTGGCCCTGGCCGAGATCCGCCTGCTCTGCAAGCGCCTGTGCATCGCCGCGCTCCGCGAGCGCAAGGGCTTCGTGACCGTCGAGTTCTCCAAGGTGGCCAAGGTTTCGGTGGAGCGGCTCCTGAGGCTCATGAAGGAGAGCGGCCAGAAGATCAAGCTGGACCCGACCCGGCCGAACGTGCTGATGATAGCCACCGGTCCCATCGGCCTCAAGGAGAAGAGCGAGTTCATCCGGGAGAAGCTGGCGGCCTTGGCCGGCTAGGTTCGGCCGCCTTTAAGCCTTGGTGGCCGCCGACTAGCCTTGTCCGCCGGCGGCGACGTCCGCCGCCTTGCCCGGAGCCTGGGCCGCGCTTACGCTACGCGGTAGGAAGCGTTCGGAGAAGCGGTAATGCTCGATGAGGTCCACGAGCTCGGGGGAGAAGCCTATGGTGACCGCGAGCTTCTGGGCGCCGTTGGGCAGCTTGGCCGACTCGGCGACGGTCGCGGCTACTTGGAACTGATAGGCGCGGAAGAAGAGCTTGACCTGGGCTTCCTTTCCGACCTCCATGGCCGGCGCCTGTATGGGCACGAGGAACTCGAGCTTATTACTGGCCAAGGCGAAGAGCGCCGCCTTGGTCTCCTGGCCCTCGTAGCGAATGGTCGCGTAGTTGTTGAAGCCCATCGCCTTGGCGACCTCGGCGTTCATCGCGATGCGCTTATCCCTGAAATCCTCGTACTCTACCTTGAGCCTATCGAGGAGCAGGAAGAAGTCGCCCACGATGGCCTCGAGGTCGGGCGGGCAGGGCTTCCAATCCAAGATGATGAGGCCGATGGAATCCTTGCCCTTCATGGGCGCGAGGCTCTTGATGGTGCAGCGGGCGAAGATCTTGAGCGGCTGGGCCGAGCCCGAGGGCTGGAAGATCAGGGTTAGGCCGGCGAGCGCGCCGTTGTAGCGTTGGAAGAAGACGAGCTCGTCCCGCGAGAACACGGCTACGAGGGTAGCCCCCTTGAGCGAGAGCCGGTAGGGCACGCAGGCTATGACGTATTGGTCGACCTTGAGCGCGGTCTGCCCCGTCGCGAGGCCCATGTGGGCCGTGGCGAACTGGTTGATCGCGGCGGTCTCGTTCTCGTATTGAGCGTAGAGCTCCTTGCCCGTGTGTCCCTGCATCGTGCGTTCAGTGTACTTGAACTTAGGCGTTAGTCAAGCCGACGCCGCGGCCTGGGGCGCCGAGGCTCGGCCGCCCCGGCGCCCGCCGCCTCGCGCGGCTTAGCGGCCGGGGGCGCGGCCAAGAGGAACACGGCCGGCTCTTTGCCGTACTCGGGCGCTAGGCGGCGCCAGCGCTCGACGCTCATGGTCTTGACGTCCTCGTCGGGAGAGGAGAGCGCGTAGGCGACGCAGAGCATGGTGGCGGGGGCGAGCGCCGCGACGGCGCCGCGGAGCATGGCGTTATTGCGGTACGGCGTCTCGATGAAGAGCTGGGTCGAACCCTCGGCCGCCGAGCGCCGCTCGAGCTCCCGGAGCGCCCGCGCCCTGGCCTGGGCCTCGGCGGGCAGGTAGCCGTTGAAGGCGAAGCTCTGCCCGCCTAAGCCCGAGGCCATGATCGCCATGAGCACGGCGCTCGGCCCCGGCAGGGGCGCGACGCGGAAGCCCTCGCGCGAGGCCGCTTCCACGAGGAGGGCGCCGGGGTCGGCGACGCAGGGGCTGCCGGCCTCCGACATGAGGCCGAGGCTCCTTCCCCGCCGTAGGGGCTCGAGGAGCGCCGGCGCGTCGAGCGCGACGCTCCGCTTATCGAGCACGGCGAAGGAGGCCTCGTCGGCGAGCGCCTGGCCGGCCGCCGCCGCTATGAAGCGGCGCGCCGTACGGACGTCCTCCACGACGAAGTCGCGCAGCGAGGCGACGATCTCCAGGACGCGCGGGGCTAGCTCCTTCCGCGGATCGCCCTCGGCGATGGGCACGGGTATCAGGTAGAGGGCGGGTTGCACGGCGCTAGACCTCCGAAAGCTTGGCTAGGTACGCGCCGGCCAGGCGCTCGCACTCGTCGACGGCGGCCTCGGCCTGGCCCAGCTCGCGGGCGCGGCGGGCCAGGGCGGCGCCGAAGGCCTCTATGTCGCGCCGGCTGAGGGGCAGGCGCCGGCCGACGAGCTCGGTTTCGGCTTCGCGGGAGCGCGCGAGCGCCCGGCCGGCGTAGGCGATGCGTAGCTCGCTTACGGTCCCGGACGAGGCGCGCGCGCAGGCGCAGAAGGTAGCCGCGTCGGGGTGGGGGTAGGGACCGCCGCCGCAAAGCCTGAACTCCACGGAATCCCAGCTTTGCAGCCCCACGCGGACGCGCGTTACGAGAGCCGCCTGGGGGAGCGCGACGCGGCCGTCCTGGCCGACGAGGCTGTGGACGCTGACCCAACGGCCGCCCGCGGGGCTCTTGAGCTCGACGACCGCGTCGACGCAGGAGAGGGCGGGGAGGGTAGACATGGGGCGGCCCTTCGCCGAGAGGTTGCCGCCCAAGGTCGCCGAATTCCGTATCGCGTAGCTCCCCACGGCCATGGCCGCCGCCCGAAGGGGCGCGGCGACGCGGCGCTCGGGCAGCGCGGCGAGTTGGTTCAGGCTGACGCAGGAGCCTAGTTCGAGGTATCGATCGGAGGGGAACAGGTGCCTAAGTTCGGCGATGCGGTGCAGGTCGAGCGCGGCGACCGAGCCGCCTCGGCCGAGCTCCGACGGGTCGGCGGCGATCAGGGTGCCGCCCGCCCAGGGCACGGCGTCCGGCCGGCGCTTCAGGTAGGCCAAGGCCTCCTGGAGGCTCGACGGGCTGGCGACGTCATCGATGCGCACGGCCCATCCTTTGCTCTCGGGCGTCGCCCAGGATGGCGCGCGCCGCCTCGGCCACGGCCGAGGGGTCGGAGCAGGTGCATCGGACGCTCGAGACGACGGCTAATGCCTCCGCCTCCCCCATCCGGGCTCGGTTCTCGGCGATGAAGCCCAACGCCAAGGAGTAGGCCGGCTTACAAAAGGGGCAAAGGCGAGCGCCGGCCGACGCGAGCGCCGCCTCGACCTCCGCCGCCTCTTGGGTGCTCATGAAGCCCTCGTAGCTGACGACCTCGGAGCCGCGCGCCCTGAAGGCCGGCACCAGGCAGGAGGCCACGGGCTTGCCGTCCAAGAGCACGAGGCATTTGCCGCAGAAGCCGCCGCCGCAGTCGATAGTCAGGCTCGGCGCCGCCCGGCTCCGGCGCAGGAGCTCAGCCAGGCGCTCGGTCGGCTCGGCGCGGATCTTCAGGTCCTCGCCGTTCACGATGAGATCGATAGTCATGCGGAGTCCCATCCTCGCCGGCCCAGGGGCAGCGCGCTCGGCGGCTTGCCGTTAGCCTGGGCCAAGGCGTTCGCGAAGGCCGCCGGAATGCAGCAGAACGCCAGCTCGCCCAGCCCCCCCGGCGAGCGCAGCCCGTCGTCCTCTACGAATCGTATCGCCGTCGGGGGCAGCTCGTCCAGACGTAGGAGCCCGTACGACGCGGCCGAAGCGCCGGCGACCCGTTCCCGGAGGCAGGTCGAGATCGCCCGGGCAGCGTCGCGCTTGAGGCTGGCCCGCGCGTGCGCCTCCGAGAGCAGCTTGCCCGCGCTCGCCGCCATCCAGACGCCTCGTACGCGGGGGGAGCCCTCGAGCTCGTCCAGGCTGAGCTCCACGACGGCGGCGGCCCAGGACGCGTCCTCCAAGCCGTCGTCGGACTTCAGCTTCGGCAGATCGGAAGAGCACACGTCTGAACTCCAGTCACCGAATACGATC
>CALKWG010000419.1 GCA_938004315.1 uncultured Spirochaetaceae bacterium | reverse complement strand
CTGCGGCTCGCGCGGCTGCCTGGAGGCGGAGCTGGGCGCCTGCGACCCCTCCGGGGAGCTCCGCGGCCGCTGGCTCTTCGACGGCCCCGCCGCCAAGGCGCCCCTCACGCGCGAGGCGGGCGTCGCCAAGGCCGCGCCGTACCTGGCCGCGGCCACGAGGACCATGGCCAGGCTGTACAGGCCCAAGGCATTCCTGTACCTGGCGGCGACGGCCGAGCTGGCCGCGGCGCTGCGCGACGCGGTCAAGGCGGAGCTGGAATCGTACCCATCGGGCTTCGACGACGCGGCCACCGCCTTCCACGCCGGCGCCTACGACGACGGGCTGGCCCTGCGCGGGGCGGCCGACCTCGTAACGGACGCGTACCTCAGTTAGCTAGGCGCCTTCCGGCGTCCAGGATCGCCTGCGTCGCGCGCTCTGCCTCCGCCTCGAGCTCGGCCAGCTCGGACTCGCCGGGCTGCCCGCCCTTCTCAAGGGCCGCGGCCTTCTCGGCCAAGCGGGAGCAGCACAGCGTCAACATGGCGCCGCGGAGGCGATGGGCCAGGCGGCGGAGTTCGGCCGCGTCGTCCGACGCGGCGCGGATCGCAGCGACGGTATCGCGGATATGTTCGACGCCCATGCTGAGCATCTGGGCCATGAGCTCCAGGTCGCCGCCTATCGTCGAAAGGAGCGCGTCGTAGTTGAATACCGCCAGGGGTACGGCGGCCTCGGCCCGCCCGCCCCCGGAGGCCGCGAGCGGGTCTCGCCCAGCCGCGCCCGCTGGATCCAAACCCAGGTAACGCGCCAAGGCCGCCATTAACGCGTCCGGCGCTATCGGCTTAGCTACGAAGTCGTCCATGCCTGCGGCCAGGCAGCGCTCCCGATCTTCCTTCATGATGCCCGCCGAGAGGGCGACGATGGGTACGCGCCTACCGTCGCCGATCCCCGATTCTACCCGCCTGATGGCCTCGGCGGCGCTGTAGCCGTCCATGCCCGGCATCTGCACGTCCATGAATATAAGGTCCGGCTGCTCGGCTCGGGCCTTCTCCACGGCCTCGAGCCCGTCCTTAGCCCGGAGGACGATAGCCGCGGGAAGGTAGCGCCGTATGTATGCCTCGACGAGGTCCATATTCAGCCGTACGTCCTCGGCCACCAGGATCGTAACGGGGCTATCACTTAAGGCGTAGCCCCGGGAGGGCTTGTCGTAGGCCGACGCAGCGGCGACCGAGGGAGCCTCCGCATCCTGGTAGGCTACATAGGGCCTGGTCAGGCTGAAGCTGAAGACGCTGCCGCGCCCCGGCTCGCTTGTAAACGTGAGCCTACCGCCCATCGCGGCGACGAGCGAGGACGAAATGGCCAGGCCCAGCCCGGTCCCGCCGTAGCGCCGGGTGACCGTCGCGTCGGCCTGCGTGAAAGCCGTGAACAGGCCCCGCGCCTGCTCCTTGCTGATGCCAATGCCGGTGTCGCTCACCGAGAAGCTGAACTCGCCTCGGGTATCGTCGACTTGGGAGAAATCCAGGCGCAGCGCCACCTCGCCCGAGTAGGTGAATTTGACGGCGTTCCCCACGAGGTTGACCAGGACTTGCCTTAAGCGCCCCGGGTCGACCAGCGGCCAGCCGGGCAAGCGCTCGGGTAGCTCCAGCCGCAGCGCCAGGCCCTTCTTCCTGGCCCCGGGCTCGAACATCGCGACGCAGCGCCCCAAGAGGCGTTTAAGGTCGGTCGGAAGCTCCTCTATCTCGAGCTTCCCTGCCTCGATCTTGGAAAAATCTAGGATGTCGTTGACGATATCCAAGAGTATATGGGCCGATTCGTTGGCGTTCTCCAGGTACTCCCGCTGAGTCGGGGCCAAGTCCGTGTCCTTAAGGAGGTCGGTGAAGCCGATGACCGCGTTCAAGGGGGTGCGGATCTCGTGGCTCATGTTGGCCAGGAATTCGCTCTTAGCCTTGCTGGCCTTGAGCGCCGCCAGCTCGGCCCGCTTCTGCTCGCTGATATCGATGACCACGCCGGTGAGCGCCAGAGGCCGGCCGTCCTGACCGCTCTCGCTGGCGACGCCTATATCGTGGAACCATGCGTACTCGCCGTCGGCCTTCGCGATGCGATAGGTGACGCGGTAGGCGTCCTTCTTGCCCTCGATAAAGTCGCGCATGGCCTGCATCGTCGGCTCGTAGTCGTCGGGATGCAAGATGGCGGTAAAATGCTCGTAGTGGGTAAAGTCTTTAGGCTCGCGGCCGAGCATGCGAACCTTCTGCTCGTTGAAAAGGACGTTGCCCGTCCGGAGGTCGAGGCGCCACCAAGCTATGTTGCCCGAGAGCATCGTCGCCTCGAGCCTATCATGGTAGTCCTGCAACTCCATGTTGGCGGCTTCGAGCGTATGCCTAGCATTGTCCAGAGCGGACTCCAAGGCGGCTTCCTGGCGCAAGTCCACCACGGCGCTGCGGAAGAGGAAGCGCTCGCCGTCGCGGTAGGCGTTGCTTTCGAAGAGGACCGGGACGGGGCCGGCCTCACCGTGGAGGAAGAGCCTGGCCTTATCGCGGACGCCGCTCCGGCCAGCGTCGTGGAGGTGGAAATGAAGCTCGTCCTGGCTTTCGGGCGCCACGAAGCGGGCCAGCGATTGGCCGACGAGGCTATCGGGCTCGAGCCCCAGGAGCTCGGCGAAGCGTTTGTTGGCCGAGACGACGGCCCAGTCCCGGTCATAGGTCACGTAGCCGAAGGGGGCGTTGTCGTACAGGTCTTTATAGTGCAGGCGCGACTGCTCCAGGTCTTGCCGTATGCGGCTGAGCTCGTCGTTCTGGAACTCCAGCTCCTGATAGTAGACGTTGAGCTCCTCGAGCAGGGCCTGGGTATCCTGGGGGGCCAGGGCCTCAGGCGGGCCGGACGCGGCGAACTCGTCGACGCGCCGCCTAAGCTCCTCGAGCGCCAGCTTGCGACTATTCACGTCCGTGATCCTCCGCGACTTCTTGTATGGCGAAAACCGCCCCCTCGAACTCGCCGTCGGAGCCCAGGAGCGGGGTGCCGCTGATGCTCAAGGCCAGGTCGCGCCCGTCGGGCAGGCCGATGCGGTGGCGGTAGCCGCGTAGCGGCTGAAGGCTACGCTTGATCTGCGCATAGGGCAAGGAGGCCGGATCGACGGGGCCGCCGTCCATGGCCGTGATGCGCCATGCCTCGTCGGCGTAGCCGCGCTCCAAGATGCGCTCCCGCGGGGCGCCGAAGAGCTCCTCCGCCCGGCGGTTCACGTAGACGATGCCGCCCTCCGCGTCGACCATGGTCTTGGCTATGGGGCTATGCTCCAAGACCGTCTCGAGTAGGTTCTTACGGTGCTTGAGCTCGGCCTCCATGCGGTCGGCCCTGGCGCGCTCGCTCATCAAATTCGTGATCTCCACGAAGGTTACGAGTATACCGTCCACCGCGTTGTAGTCGGTACGGTAGGGGCGGACGCGGGCGAAATAGACCTTGCCGTCCTCCAGCGTAAGCTCGCGGTCCACCGGCTGCAGGTCCTCCACGACGGAGCGGATGTCCTCCTCGAGCGCACGGCTCCCCGGCGGGAAGGAGAGATGGAAGACCGGCCGTCCCAAGTCGGAGTCCAGGATGTTCGTGACCTTAGACACGAGCGGGGTGATCTTGCGTATGCACAGGTTGCGGTCCAGGTACAGCGCGCCGACCTCCGTGTTCTTAAGGAGGTTGTTCATGTCGTTATTGAGGCGCGTCAGCTCGTCGATCTTGGTCTGGTACTCGGTATTGACCGTGTACAGCTCCTCGTTCACCGACTGCAGCTCCTCATTGGTGCTCTGGAGCTCCTCGTTGGACGCGATGAGCTCCTCGTTGCTGGACTGTAGCTCCTCGTTGGAAGTCTCCAACTCCTCTACCGTAGCCTGCAGGTTCTCCTTGGTGAACTGCAGCTCCTTCTCCAGCTCGACGACGCGGTCGTAGGTCTTGCCGTCCAGTCGCGCCGCGCCGCCCTCGGCAGCCTGGTCCGCCTCCGCGACGATGAACGACAGGAGGTAGTACGCGGCGCGGTCGTGGTCGATGACGCGGGCCTCGACCGTGAGCGGCCTATCGCCCAGTCCGGCTAGGCCGACGAGGTTCTCCATAGCGACGCGCTCGCCGCCGCGCTTTAAGCGCCTGAGCGCCGAGCTCACGAGCAAAGACAGGTCTTTAGGCAGGTTGTCGAAGAGCTTCTGCGAGAAGCGGCCCGGCTGGATGCGCACGAAGGCGGAGACCTCGTTCACGGTATGCACGATGTTGTCGTCGGCGTCCACGATGACGCTCGGCGGCAGCGCGGCCGAGAGGACGCGGTCGAAGAGGCGCTCTGCCCGCTGGGTCTCGGCGCGGCCGAGCCTGGCGGCCAGCCGCTCCACCTCGATGCCGCTCCCGCGGGCCAGGGGCAGGGTCAGAGGCGGCTGGTAGCCGGGCTTGTGGTGGTACAGCTTCCACTTGGCGTCCACGCAGTCGAAGGCGCTCGACAGCTCGCCTATGGTCTCGCTGGCGCCTAAGAAAAGGTAGCCGTCGGGGCTCAGGCTGTAATAGAAGGTGGATAACAGCTTGTGCTGCACCTCGGGCTTCAAATAGATGAAGAGGTTGCGGCAGACGATGAGGTCGATACGCGAGAAGGGCGAGTCCTTAAGGAGGTTGTGCGTCGCGAAGACGATCATCTTGCGGATGG